>DAIAZB010000694.1 GCA_027443745.1 Thiomonas sp.
GCCGGCAGGTACTACAAGTCCATGACCCTGAAACTGGACAAGTCAAGGTATCAGGCCCTCAAGACTCTGGGACTGAGGGAGGACAAGTCCGGGCAAGAGTTGCTGACCGCCGCCCTCGACGCTTTCCTTGCCCAGCATGGCGTGCGGTGAACCAAGCGGCGCTGATGCGTGCATGCGGAACGCCAGAGGTACGCAAGTACGCACATGCACCGTTACGCAGATACGTAGTTACGCAAATCTATCAATCAAGGTGAATACCATGAGCAACGCAACCCCCGCGTGGCCCTTGCAGGCTTACGTCCTTGCCCTGCACCGCCAGATCCAGGAATTCGACGGCCAGGTCATTGAAGCCATGTTCGGAGGCGACGAACCCCCCGGCACCCCCGCCGAGCTAGGCCACGTGTCCGTGCGCTGGGAGCACACCCCCGCCAGCCACCGCCGCTAAAAGCCTTTGACCGTGCGTAAGGTCTTGAGCCGCGCCCCTGCGCGGTGCCTTGGTGCGGTAAGCCCTTGATTTTGCATGGCATTCCAGCTTCAAGGCCTACCCCAATTCTGAAAGCGCCTATTTGTGCGCACCTTTTCCCATGCATGATAATTGAAGTTATCTTGCATGGAATCTCGAAAACCATCGCCAAGTCAGCAAAAAAGTGAGGCGCCAGGAGGCTCTAGGAGCCGCTAAAAAGGCGAGGGGTAGGCTACCCTACAGGCCACCCCAGCCAAAGGCCGCCAGCGGGCATGTAGCGGGCGGCGAGGTTCGCAAGAACTCCATGCGTGAGCAAGCAGTTACGCTGTGGCGTCAACTGAAAGCATCGTGCCACTATGCCCAGCCTTTCCAGCATCGAAATCCGCCGCCGCCTGTCCGCCTTCGCCAAGTCCTGGGCTGGCGCCCACCGCGAGGCCGCCGATGCGAAGCTGTTCTGGGCCCGGTTCTATGAGTGCTTCGGCATCCGGCCAGAGTCCGCCACGATCTATGAAAAGGCCGTGGACAAACTTGGCGGCGCGCGAGGCTTCATTGACAGCTTTATCCCCGGCAAGCTGATCGTCGAACACAAGAGCCTGGGCAAAGACCTGGACAAGGCGTTTGACCAGGCGGCGGACTACTTCATCGCGCTTCCCGAGGCCGAGCGCCCGCGCTGCATCATCACATCGGACTTCGCGCGCATCCGTCTCTACGACCTGAAAGACGGCAAGCACTGGGAAACGACCCTCAAGAGCTTGCCCAGCAAAGCGGCCTGGTTCAACTTCCTACTGGAAGACGACGCCCCGGAGATCGTTGAAGAATCCCCCATCAACCGCAATGCCGCCTATGCCATCTCCAGGCTGCATGAAGGCTTGCTTGAAGCGAACTTCAAGGGGCGTGACCTCGAAGTTTTCCTGACCCGACTGCTGTTCTGTCTGTTCGCCGACGACACCGGCATCTTTGGCGACGACGGCATGTTCCGCCGCCTGGTGGAGCGCACCCGCGCCGACGGCAAAGACCTCGGGCCGACGCTGGCTGAACTGTTCGACGTGCTCAACACCGCCGGGGCCGAGCGCCAGTCCACCCTCGACGACGACCTGGCAGCTTTCGCCTATGTCAATGGCAGCCTGTTCGCCGAGCGCACCCGCATTCCCGCCTTCGACGCTGCGCTGCGCACCATGCTCATGCGCTGTATCGATCTGGATTGGAGCGGCATTTCCCCGGCCATTTTCGGTGCCATGTTCCAGGGCGTGCTCGAAGCGCACGCGCCCGACGAAAGCCGCCAGGCGTCCCGCCGTGAACTCGGCGCGCACTACACCAGCGAGCGCAACATCCTGCGCGTGCTCAATCCCTTGTGCATGGACGATCTGCGCGACGAACTCGCCGCCGCCCAGCACAGCAAGCCCCGGCTGCAGGCGCTGTACGACAAGCTGCCCACGCTGACCTTCTTTGATCCGGCCTGCGGCTGCGGCAACTTCCTGGTCATCGCTTACCGCGAATTGCGCCGACTGGAAAACGCCGTCATCGAACTGCTGTTCAGCAAGGGTGGGCAGACGCGCGGCCTACTCGACGTGTCCACGCTCTCGCGGGTGCGCGTGAGCCAGTTCTATGGCATCGAGATCGACGAATCCGCCGCGCACATCGCCCGCGTGGCGCTGTGGATCACCGACCACCAGATGAACTTGGAAACCGCCGCGCGATTCGGTGTTACCCGGCCCACCGTGCCGCTGGTCGATAGCCCGCACATCCACCGTGCCAACGCGTTGCGCACCGACTGGGCGAGCGTGCTGCCACCGCAGCGGTGCAGTTATGTGCTGGGCAATCCGCCGTTTGCTGGCAAGCAGAACCAGAGCGACGAGCAGAAGGCGGACATGGCGCAGGTGTTCGCCAAGGTCAAGGGCGCAGGCGTGCTCGACTTCGTGGCCGCCTGGTACATGAAAGTCGTGGCTTACATCCAGCACAACCTGGAGATTGATGTGGCCTTCGTCTCCACCAACTCCATCACCCAGGGCGAACAGGTGGCCGCGCTCTGGCCCACGCTGCTGCAGGCCGGGGTCAAGATTCGCTTTGCCCACCGCACCTTTCAATGGAGCAACGAGGGCAAGGGCAATGCCGCCGTGCATTGCGTCATCATCGGCTTCGGCCTGCGCGAACCCGACTGCTGCACCCTGTTCGACTACGGCGATGGCATCAAAGGCGACGGCCAGCGCCTTGCGGCCAGGCGCATCAATCCCTATCTCGTCGATGCGCCGGATGTGTTGATGCTCAGCCGCAGAACGCCGATTCAGAAAGTGCCAGACATGGTGTATGGCAGCAAGCCCACGGACGGCGGGCATTTGCTGCTCTCGCCGGAAGAGCGCGCCGCTTTGCTGGACGCCGAGCCGCAAGCGGCCAAGTGGATCCGCCCGTTTCTTGGTGCAGATGAGTTCATCAACAAGCTGCCGCGTTACTGCCTGTGGCTGGTTGGCATTTCACCGGCAGAACTGCGCAGCACGCCAGAGGTGTATCGGCGGGTGCAGGCGGTCAAAGCCATGCGCCTTAAAAGCCGCAAGCTGCCCACGCAGGAGAGCGCTGCCACGCCGTATCTGTTTCAGGAAAACCGCCAGCCCGCCGATGGGCGCTTGATCATTGTTCCCTGCCATTCATCGGAAACACGTGAGTACATCCCACTTGGTTTTTCAACAGCCGGAACCGTCATTGGAAACGCGAATCTGATCATCACCATGGCCCAGATTTTCCACTTCGCCATCCTCAACAGCACCCTGCACAACGCTTGGCTGCGCGCCGTGGGCGGCAGGCTCAAGAGCGACTTCCGCTACTCCGCCAGCATCGTCTACAACAACTTCCCCTGGCCGGAGCCCACCGAGGCGCAGCGGGCCGCCATCGATGCCGCAGGGCAGGCCATCCTTGATGCCCGCGCGCGCTATCCCGACGCCACACTGGCCGACCTCTACGACCCGCTGACCATGCCGTCCGAACTGCACAAGGCGCACCAGGCCAACGACCGCGCCGTAGACGCCGCCTATGGCTACAAAGGCGATAAGGCTGATGCGGTTCGGGTGGCGTTCCTGTTTGGGGTCTATCAAAGGCTCACGAGCTTGCTGCCCGCAGCGACGAAGGGCAAGAAAACAAAGGCGTGACGATGACGGAAGCAAAAATCTTCACGGTGACGGACGCCAATGGCCAGGACATGACGGGGAACCTAGAAAATTTCGCGCGATTCATCGGCCTCGATCAAGCGGCGCCAGGACGATACAGCATGCTTCTCGTTCTCGGGTTATTCGGCGGTCTGCAATCTGGCTTTTTGCAGCCGGCCAAGGTGATCAACGAGATTAAGGCGCTTGAGGGCAAAGGGAAACCGAGCCAACTCAAACCACCGATCCAAAACAAGTACCCGCCCTTGAAGGGACTTTGGCACAAGCACTATTTGGCTGGCGGGCTGCGCAGCATGGCTAGAAACCTGAAAAACGGACTCATCAAAGATGGCCTGCCATGGCTCGATCAGCTCGTCCAAGATGCAGAACGGTCTGGCGAGGAACGGTACATCACTGAGGAACATGTGAAGATGATCGTCAAGGATGCCGTGCACGACAACTGGTTACGGCGCGCAAGTGC
>DAIAZB010000695.1 GCA_027443745.1 Thiomonas sp.
TGACTGCCAGCACGGGGACGGTGATGCTGGCGGGATTGCCGGTTATTCTGGGGGTGCAGCTGCTGCTGTCGTTCCTGACCTTCGACGTGGCAGGGGTGCCGACCCGAGCGGTGCATCCGCTGCTGGGGCTGCCGCGCGTCATCCGTGTATCGAAGCATTGAGACCTCAGCCGATCCAGCATCAGCTGGGAGCTGTTTGGTCTCTCCCGATGCTGTTGTGTCTTCTGGCGGGTCTCCTCGGCACGCTGCCTCTGGTGATTCTGACTCCGCCGTTCCAAGTGCCCGACGAGGCGCAGCATTTCGAGCGGGCGTATCAGATCAGCGAGGGGGGATTGCGCGCCGAGGTCCGGGATGGCGTCGCGGGCGCTCGACTCCCGGCATCGCTGCCGGCACTGGTCCGGAAATGTCTGGGTACGGATGCCATCCTGGCGGTGCGCCGCGTGAGGCCCGCCCCTCTGACCCGTAGCGCGGCGCTTCGCGCGATTCCGCTCGATCCTGGGCAGCAACGGTTTGTGGACTTCACCGGGGCGGCAGTCTATCCGCCGCTGGCATACCTGCCGCAAGCGGCGGGAATTGCGATCGCGCGAGCATTCGGCGCCGGACCACTCGTGCTGTTGTACGTGGCGCGGGCGGCAAACGCGGTGACTGCGGTGACGCTGCTTGCGCTCGCGATCGGGTTGCTCCCGATGGGGAAGGGGCCGGCTCTGCTGGCCGGGCTGCTGCCGATGGCGCTCTACGAATATGCCTCCGTGTCCCCGGACGCACTGGTTATCAGCGCGAGTTTCCTGCTGACGGCGGTGGGGCTGCGGGCGCTGCAGCGCGGCGAATGGCGGAGCGGCGAGGTGGCCGGGGCGGCGTTGGCAGGGCTGGTGGCCTGCGCGGCCAAGCCGGTCTATGCTCCGCTGTTGTTGGTTGCCGCACCGGCACTGTTGTCGTCGGAGCATCGACGGCATCACGCGCGCGCACTGGCCGTGATCCTGGGCGTCGCACTCGGTGGAACGCTGCTGTGGTTCGCCTGGAACGCGGGGCGGGTGATCACCTTCGAGCCCGATGCCGATCTGCACGCGCAGCTGGCGTTCGTCCTGACGCATACGGGCACGGCGGTCGGTGCGCTTGGGGCCTCGGTTCAGAAGTTGGGCTGGTTTTATCTGCTATCGATGATCGGTGTTTTCGGTTGGCTGACGGTAGCCATGCCTGGGTATGCCTATCTGCTTGCCGCTGCCGCTCTGATCGTGGCGTGCCTGGTCGGGCAGCGTGCCGAATCGCGCCTGACGCTGCTCCACGTCGCCTGGTGCGCGCTGCTCCTGGTCGGCGCGGTGTTGATGACGTTCCTTGCGATGTACTTGGATGCGACGCCGGTGGGCGGGCATGTCGTTCTGGGCGTGCAGGGAAGATATTTCCTGCCGCTGCTGGGACTGGTCGCGGCGATGGCCGGCTCGTTGCCCGCGCTGCGGCTCGGCGCGCGTCGGGCGCCAGTCATGCTGACGGTGTTGGCCGGGGTCGCGCTGTTGGAGGCCGCCGTGGCGATGCACTCGATCATCAGCGCCTTCAAGGTGGTCTGAACCCCCTCATCCCCCCACCTGCGTGAGCACCAGCCCGGCTGCGATCAGCCCCACCCCCAGCCAGAATTTCGCCCCCACCGGCTCATCGAACCAGTACCACCCCATCAGCGGCACCAGCACCGTGCCCAGCGCCACCCAGGGGTAGGCGCGCGTCAGCGGCACCCGC
>DAIAZB010000696.1 GCA_027443745.1 Thiomonas sp.
CCACGGTGTCGCCACCCAGGACTTGGTCCTCGTCGAGCGGTCTGCGGCGCTGTCGGCCCATCTTGCCAAGCGCTTTCCTGGTGTGCATCTCATCCAGGGCGACGCCATGCATTTGAGCCGATTCGGGATTTTGAGCCGGCCCGTGCGCGCTGTTGTCTCGAGTTTGCCGCTGCGCAGCCTGCCCCGGTCGGTGGTCAGGCAGATCCTGGATCAGGTTGCGCTTATTTCAGGGCCTGGCACGGTGTTCATCCAGTTCAGCTATGCCCTGCGCGGCAGCTACCAGAACATGGCTCATGGCTTCGAGCGCGACCAAGCTCACTTGGTGTGGCGTAACCTGCCGCCTGCGCGCATCGAGGCTTTTCGCTTCCAGCCGCGCAATTTGCAGTAGACCGGACATCGATGCGGCAGTTTTCGGCCTTGGCGATCAACTTGGCCAACCGATGGATCCGTTTGCCGACGCGGTTCAGGACACCCACATGGTGATGGTGACCACCGCCAGCAGCAACATCCACAACAGCACGGAACGCCACACCAGCCCCACCACGCTGCGCAGGTGCGCGGGTGTGGGAGCGTCGCCCGGCATCTGGGTTTGCTGTCCGGGAGGCTGAGCCTCGGGATCGATGGCGCTAGCCCAAGCCTGCTCGCCAGGTTCCGGCGATGCATCGAGGGCGGTTGCGCCGAGGCGAATGCCCACGGCACCCGCAGCCGAAGCCAACATGGCCCCGGTATTGTGATTCGGCCATAGGCGGGCATAATTGCGCCAGCGGTCCACGGCTTCCTCGAAATTGCCCACCACGGCATAGCCGGCTGCGGTCAACCGCGCGGGCAGCCAGTCGAGCATCTGGAAGGCCTGGTCGGCAAAATCGCGCAGCCAGGGGCTGGCATCGGAGCCGGGCGCATTCCACTTGCCCGCCGTGTACTCCGCCATGCGGTAGAGCACCGCGCCGGCTGGACCCAAGGGCAGCAGAAACCAGAAAAACACGCCGAGCACATAGCGCTGTGCCGCCACGAGCGCATGCTCAATTGTTTGCTGGGTGACGTCGTCGGCCGACATCTCCACGGTGTCGAGTGCCTTCCACTGTTTCAGGATGGCGCGCGCGCCGGCCACGTCGCCGTGGCTGAGCGCGTCGGAAATATCCGTGAAGTAATGACTGAATTGGCGAAAGCCGAGCGTGAAATACAGCACCACAACATTCCAGGCGAAGGCCAGCAGAATGCTCACGCGCAGCGCCGCCCAGTAGATGAGCAAAGACAGCAGCGCCGGTAGCAGCACGGCGATGAACCAGGCGGCAAGACCATGCCGGCGCTCGCCAGCATCGAAATTGCGTGCCGCGAAGTCGGCAAGCGATTTGCGAGCGCCGTAAACGACACTCAGGCGCCCGAGTGGTTTGATTTGCTCCAGCAGCAGAGCGAGCAAGACGGAGAAAAAAGCCATGCTGCGATGCTAAGCGATGAGCAGGCGATAGAGGTTGCGAATCATCGCTGCTGTGGCGCCCCAGATGAAATAACGCCGTCCGTCGGGGCTGATCCATGGCATGGCGTAAAAGCTGCGGCGTGCCGGGTTGGGCCGCGTCAACGGGGCACCGAGTCCGGTTTGAGTGTCCCAGGTGCGCAACTGATGGTGGGCAGGATCCATCAGGAAGGCGAGTGGCACCTCGAACACTTCAGCCACCTCACTGGCCTGGGCACGTAATGGCGCCTGCGGATCGACCATGCCGACCACGGGTGTGACGGCGTAGCCGGTGATGGTGGTGTAGACCGGCATTGACCCCAGTGGCTCGACCCACGCTGCCTGGAGTCCGATTTCTTCCTCGGCTTCGCGCAGAGCCGTATGCTGAGCGCTGGCATCCGCGGCGTCGCGACTGCCACCTGGAAAGCTGATCTGTCCAGGATGGACATGCAGGTTGGCGGTGCGGCGGGTGAGCAGGAGCTGCATGCCTTGCGGCCGTGCGATGAGAGGGATCAGCACCGACGCGTCGCGCAATCTGACGCGCTGGTCGATCTGCACGTCCTCGAAGGCCTCGGGCTGCCAGGATGGAGTCTGCGTGAAGCGCGATCGCAGCCAGTCAGCCTGCAAATGGACAGGGTCGACCGCAAGCCAGCCAGGCTCTGGAGGGCTGAGGGGTACCTGTTCCGGGTCGAACGGCGGACGTGATCGTGGCGGGGCGGTCATGAGATGGACCAAAGCAAACAGCCGGCAAGCGCCGGCTGTTTGCTGAGGATGGCGACGTCGGACGTCGCGATCGGTTTTGCTGGCACAGACGAACAACTCAAGCCAGTTTTTCCTTGATGCGTGCCGACTTGCCCGTGCGGCCACGCAGGTAATAGAGCTTGGCGCGGCGCACGTCACCGCGGCGCTTGACCTCAATCCCCGCAATCATCGGCGAGTAGAGCTGGAAGGTCCGCTCGACGCCTTCACCCGATGAAATCTTGCGGACGATGAAGTTGGAATTCAAGCCGCGATTGCGCTTGGAGATGACAACGCCCTCGTACGCTTGGGCACGTTTGCGCGTCCCTTCGACGACATTGACGCTGACGATCACCGTGTCACCGGGGGCGAAATCAGGAATGGCCTTGCCTTGGGTCAGGCGCTGGATTTCTTCCTGTTCGAGTTGCTGAATCAGATAGTTGCTCATGGAGCCTCCAAGGATCTTGCGGCCGCTATTTGGATGGGGTGCAAAGCCGAGAATTGGCTTTGACTGTTGTGCGGGCAGCAGAGGATCAAAACTTCATATTTTAGACCAAATTCAAGAGCGCCTCTTCGTCGCGTTCGCTCAGGCGGCCTTGCAGGCGCAGGGCGGCAATCAATTCGGGCCTGCGAGTTTGGGTGAGGATCAGCATGCGGTCGCGGCGCCAGCGGGCGATGCGTGCATGATCGCCCGAGAGCAAAGCCTCGGGCACGGCCATACCGGCAAGCACGGGTGGACGGGTGTAATGGGGGCAATCGAGCAGGCCGTCGGAGAAGCTGTCCTGCGTCGCCGATTCGGTGCTGCCGAGCACACCGGGCAGCAGCCGCGCCACGGCATCGAGCAACGCCATGGCCGCAATTTCCCCACCCGACAGGACGTAGTCGCCCAGGCTGATTTCAACGCTTACGTTTCGATCGATGAAGCGCTGGTCGATGCCCTCATAGCGCCCGCAAACCAGCACCGCGCCGGTGGAAGTGGCCCATTGTTTGACATGCTGTTGGGTAAGCGCCGCCCCTGTTGGCGTGAACAACGCGATCGGCGCCGGGTCCAGGCCCATCGCCCGGCGCGCCCCCTGGGCCGCGGCTAGTGCTTGTTCCAGCGGTTCAGCCAACATCACCATACCTGGGCCGCCGCCATAGGGGCGATCATCAACGCTGCGGTGGGCATCGGTGGCATAGTCGCGCGGGTTCCATGTCTGCAATTGCATCACGCCCGAATCGAATGCCCGACGGCAGATGCCCTGCTTGCGCAGGGGTTCGAAATAGCCGTCGAACAGGGTCAGAACATCGAATCGTGGCATGACCTGCAGCCCCCGGTCGGATCAGTCGTACTCGGGCAGCCAGTCGGCCACGATGCGTCGCGCGGCGAGGTCCACCTCCACGACATAGGCATCGACGAATGGAATCAGCCGGTCGAGTTGCTTGTCGCCGATGGCCGTGCGCACTTGCAGCACAGTCTGGGCGCCGTTATCGATCAGGCCGCCGACGGTTCCGAGTTGCAATCCCTCGCGGTTGAGCACGGTGCAGCCCATGAGGTCGACCCAGTAATACTCGTCCTTGCCTGCCGGCGGGAAGTCTTCGCGGCGGGCGTGGATGGTCCAACCGCGAAAAGACTCGGCCTGTGTGCGCGTTGTGGTGCCATCGAGCAAAGCCACCACCGATTGTGTGTGGCGCCGCGCCAGGCGCACGGCGTACTGCGCCCTTTGCACGGGGCGTCCCCGTGGTGAATGCATCCACCAGTGAGACGCTTTCAGAAGGGCCGCGGGTTCGTTCGATTCGGGCGCGACTTTCAGCCAGCCCTGCGTGCCCCAAGCATCCAGCACATGACCGACCTGGACAAGATCGTCAGGCCAGTCGGCGGTGCTTTCCACCCGGTCGGATGACCGTGGTTTTGAGTTTGTGGCAGTGGGTTTGGACATGGCACAAAACAAAACACCGCGAGCTGTCAGCTTGCGGTGTCAGATCATCGCCCCGTGGGGCAGCAAAAACCCAAGGCAATTTGATGAGGCCGTGGCCCGAATGGGCTCAAGGCCTGCCACACCCAATCAGGCCGCGGCTTGGGCCGGAGCTTGTTTGGACTGCTTGACCAAGCGCTCAACGGTGGGCGAGAGCTGCGCACCCACGCCAGCCCAATAGTTCAGACGTTCGATTTCGATGTGCAGGGGTTGATCGAGGCCGCGAGCAACCGGGTTATAGAAGCCCAGGCGCTCAAGGTAACGGCCATCCCGACGGTTGCGCGAATCGGTGGCCACGATGTGATAGAACGGGCGCCCCTTGGCACCGGCGCGTGAAAGACGAATGACGACCATGGCTTGAATTCCTGAGGTATCTGGGTGATGGGCGAATGGGATGGCCCGCAACGTCTTGCATCTGGCAATCGCGTCGCGTTGCGTCCACCGCAAATTGACCGAATGCCGATGACTGGTGTCAGGCCCCAGTCCGAATTTGCTCTGGTGGTTGCCTGGCAAAGACGCACGCGGCAAGCCCGGTAAACTCGACATTATATCGAACCAGGAGGGCTGGACACAGCCACGATCATGGACTTCTTGAAGGCAGCCTTAATTCGCCCGGCAGCAGAGGCTGATGCTGCCGCCATCACCCGTATTTATCGTCATCATGTTCTACACGGCACCGGAACCTTCGAGATACAGCCGCCGGACGTGGCGGAGATGCTGCAGCGCCTGCAAAGGGTCACGCAGCGCGGCTTGACTTGGTTGGTGGCCGAGCGCGATGGGGAGGTCGCCGGTTTTGCCTACGCCAACTGGTTTCGCGAGCGAGAAGCCTATCGCTGGACATTGGAAGATTCGGTGTATGTCGATGCGCAGCAAGGTGGCCAGGGTCTGGGTTCGGCCTTGTTGCAACAGTTGCTGCAGGCTTGTGAAGTGCAAGGCGCGCGCCAGTTGCTTGCGGTGATTGGCGACTCGGCCAACGAGGGTTCCATCGCCCTGCATGAGCGTCATGGGTTCACCCGATGTGGCGTGATGCCCGCCGTCGGCTGGAAATTCGGTCGATGGCTGGATGTGGTGTTGATGCAAAAAGCGCTTGGTCCCGGCGCAAGTGCGCCTCCGACGCGTGGTGTTTGAAGCGCTGTCCGCCTGCTGACTGATGAAACCTACCTGAAGTCGACGACATGCCCAAGACGTTCAAGTCCAAAACACGCGCGGCCACCCTGGCCTTGTTGTTGGGTGTCGTGGGCGCCCACCGCTTTTACCTCCGGGGCTGGCGCGATGCGCTCGGCTGGTTGCACCTGCCTCTTTTCGCGGCCGGGGTCTGGGGCGCGGTGCGCTTCGTTGATTTTGGCGAGAACGACGTCATCGCCGAGATGGCGCTTCCCCTGCTGGGCCTGATCGTCGGGTTGGCGCTGTTCCAGGCTTTGCTCATCGGACTGACCCCGGATGCCCGCTGGGATGCGCATTGGAACCTTGGCACGGGGCGGCATTCAAGCAGCGGCTGGGGTGCCGTGCTGGTGGCGGTGTTCGCTCTGCTGATCGGCACGGCGGCCCTGATGGGTGGCCTGGCTTTTGGCCTGCAGCATTACTTTCAGTCAGGCTGAGGTCGAATCGCGGGCATGGGCGCCAGGGGGCCGGTGCGTACCAGCGTTTGCCCGGCAGCCTGCAGGCGCAGCGCCGCGTGCTGCACGGTCTCGCCATCGGGCAAGACGCCATCGGGTAAGACGCCGTCGGGCCAGATTTCGGCCAGCGGCACCAGCACGAAGGCGCGTTGGTGCATGCGCGGGTGAGGCAATGTGAGGGCTGCGTCGCGGAGTGTTTGCCTGCCGAACAGCAGCAGGTCGAGGTCCAGGGTGCGCGGCGCGTTGTGCTGGCCAGCCGGGCGCAGACGGCCGTGGCGATGCTCAAGATCGTGAAGCTGCTGCAGCAATTGCTCCGGTGTCAGTGCGCAGCGCAGTACCGCAACCGCATTCCAGTAATCCGGGCCCTGAGCGTCCAACGGAGCACTGCGATAGAGGCTGGAATGTTGCAGTAACTGGCAGTTGGCAAGCTCCCGCAACTCACCGAGTGCCGTGGCCAGTGTTGCAGCGCCATCGCCAAGATTGGCGCCCAAGCCGACCAGGGCTATGTCAGGTGCAAGGACCGGCGTCAAGCTGGGCGCGGCTGACATCCCGATTCAGCCGGCTGAATCGGGATCACTGCCGGATGCGCTGTCCGCAGCCGGTTTTTTGCGCCGCCTGCGCTTGCGCCGGGCGGGTTCGGTGCCGGATCGGCCGGCTTGATCGATGAGTTCGGCGCGTTCGGCTTCGTCGGCCTGCTGAAAGCGTTGCCACCAGTTGGCCAGTTCAGGTTCGGCGCCTCCGGTTTGCGCGCGCAACACTAAAAAATCGTAGGCGGCGCGGAAGCGGGGATGATCCAGAGCGCTGTGGGCGTAGCGCGGCGTGCGCCGCGCAAGACGCGGCTGAAGCGACCAGATTTCCCGCATGTCCACAGCAATGCGTCGCTGGATCGCAAGGCGTTCGGCCTGAGCAGCGATGATTTCGTCGGCTGCGGTGTCAAGTGCCGCGATGGCTGGCAGCCCCTCGCTCTGCAACTCCGCCCAACGGCTATTGACCTGAGGCCACAGCAGGCAGGCGAACAAGAAGCTGGGACTCGCGGTCTTGCCCTCGCCGATGCGGGCGTCGGTATCGCGCAGTGCGGCCAGCACGAACGCTTCGCCGTGGGGCTGGTTGAGCGCCAGCTCGATGAGCGGCAGAAGACCCTGATGCAGGCCGAGGGTTCGGAGTTGTTCCAGCGAGGCCAGGGCATGCCCGGTTTGCAGCAGCTTGATCGTTTCATCGAACAAGCGCGCCGAGGGCACGTTGTGCAGCAATTCGGCAAGTTCGGCGATGGGCGCGCGCGTCGCTGGATCGATGGTGAAGCCGAGCTTGGCGGCGAAGCGCGCGACGCGCAGCAGCCGCACGGGGTCTTCCCGATAGCGAGTGGCGGGATCGCCAATCATGCGCAGGGTGCGAGCCTTGAGATCGCGCAAACCATGGTGGTAGTCGACGACGATATCGCGCGTGGGGTCGTAATACAGGGCGTTGACGGTGAAGTCCCGGCGCGCCGCGTCCTGGTCCTGCGGGCCCCAGACGTTGTCGCGCAAGACGCGACCGCTGGCGTCCACCGCGTGGTGCTTGCCGGCGAGGCCATGGGCGTTGCGTTCGTCACCCTCCACCGTGGCGCTGACCTGCGTGTCCATCATGGCACGGAAGGTGGAGACCTCGATGATCTCGCGCCCGAACATCACATGCACGATACGGAAACGCCGCCCGATGAGAAAGGCACGGCGAAAGAGCGGTTTGACCTGCTCCGGCGTGGCATTGGTGGCGACGTCGAAATCCTTTGGCTTCAAGCCCAGCAGCAGATCGCGCACTGCGCCGCCGACGATGTAGGCCTCGAATCCGGCCTGCTGCAGAGTGCGCACGACGGTGAGCGCCGCATTGGGCAGGCGCGCGGCGTCAATCTCGTGTTGCGGCCGCGCGATCTCGAGTCGCCGGCCCTCGATCATGGCCGTTGTGGATTTTTTGCCGAGCAGGCGGGAGATGAGTTTGCGGATCATGAAAACAGTTCGAGGACGGGCCAGCCACGCGCTTGGGCGAGTTCGGCAAGCAGGGGGTCGGGATGGACGACCACAGGGTGGCTCACGTGGTCGAGCAGCGGCCGGTCATTGATGGAGTCGGAATAAAACCACGTCTGGCCAAAACTCTGCCAGTCCAGGCCTTGGGACGCCAGCCACTGCGCCGTGCGCGTGACCTTGCCTTCGCGAAACGAGGGAACTCCGCACCAGGCGCCGGTGTAGCCGCCTTGCGGGTTGCGCTCGGTTTGGACGGCGATGAGGTGCGGCACGCCGAAGGCAGCGGCAATGGGTTGGGTGACGAAGTCGTTGGTGGCGGTGACGATGCAGCATAGGTCTCCGGCCTGCTGGTGCTTGCGCACGAGATCGAGCGCTTGCGGGCGGATTTGCGGCAGCACGATGTGCTGCATGAACTGCTCATGCGCCTGCATCAACGCTGCCGGCGAGCGGCCGACGAGTGGGCCGAGCGAGAACCGCAGATAAGCGTCGAGGTTCAGTGTCCCGGCGCGGTATTGGCCATAGAAGTGGTCATTCGCCGAACGGTATTGCTCGCCGTCGGTCCAGCCGAGCTGGACGCAGAACTCGCCCCAGGCATGGTCCGAGTCGAATGGGAGAAGGGTGTTGTCCAGATCGAACAGCGCCAAATTGCGGTTGGACATGCGGTATCGTTCAGGGCGTGGAATGGGAGTTAGGCTCAGCCTGGGCCAGCATCGATTTGAACAGGGAAATACTGGTGGGCCGGGCATGCTGCAAGGCATAAGCATCGAGCCGCGCGAGAAGGTCGACCAGCGACGCCATGTCACGTGCATGGTGGCTCAGAATATAGCGGCTGAGGTCTTCGCGTAGGTCGAAGCCACGCGCTGCCGCCAGACGTTGCAGCACGCGCTGCTTGCCGTCATCATCCAGCGGCGCCAGCCCCAGAGCCAGGCCCCAGGCCAGTCGGGTGCGTACATCGGCGCGCAGTTCGAGGTGCGCGGGCGGAGTGTCGCCGGCAGCCAGAAACGCAACGTTGAATTGGCGTGCGGCGTTGAAAAGGCCGAACAGCAAATCTTGCTGCCAGGCGGCACAGGCTTGGACATCGTCCACCGCGAGCAGGGCACCGGCGCCGAAGCGCGTGAAGGCGTCGAGCGCGGGCCAGTGCGATGGCGGGCTCTTTGCCGAAAGATGCAACGCCCATCTTCCGTCTTGCTGCACCGCGCGGCAGGCAGCGCGCAGCAGGTGGCTTTTGCCGCTTGCCTGGGGTCCCCAGAGATACAGCGCACCGCCCTCGCGGCTGGCCAAGAGTTTGTCCAGTGCCTCGAGCGCCAAACCGTTTTCGCCGCGTTCGAAGCCGTCCAGCGTGGGGGCGTCGTCCCATTGCAGGGCCAGCAGAAGTTGCCGGCTCGCGCTGCGTTCTGCGCCCATGCTCATCCGCGCAGAAACAGGGAGCTTTCCCGGTACCAGGCAAGGGTATGGCGCACGATGACTTGCAGCAAAGCCCCGGCAGGTAGGGCGAGCAGCACACCGACGAAACCAAACAAATGCCCGAACGCCAGCAACAGGAACAGGACCAGGAGCGGATGCAGGCCGATTTGTCCTCCGAGCAATCTGGGGGTGATCACCATGCTTTCCGCCAGTTGACCAATGCCGAACACCACGGCTACGGCCCAGATCGCGTAAAAGCTCTGAAATTGCAAGGCGCCCGCAAGCAAGGCGAGCAGCAGTCCCAGGCCGAAGCCGACATAGGGCACGAACACGGCGAGGCCTGTGAACACGCCAATCGGCAAGCCAAGCTGAAACCCGGCGAGCGCCAAGGCGATGGCGTAGTAAGCCGCCAGCAGCAGCATGACGGAAACCTGCCCGCGAACATATCGGCCGAGGATGCTGTCGCACTCGCCCAGGAAAGCTTGCAGGGCGTCGCGCCGCTGCAGCGGAACAAGGCTATAGCTGCGCTGCATCAGACTGCGCCAATCGAGCAGAAAATAAAACGTCAACACTGGGATGAGCACAAGGTTGCCCAAGACGATGAGCAGTGTGCTTCCTCCGGTTCTCGCCGTGCTCAGGATTTGCGAGGCCCAACGTGCCGGATTGCCCGACAAAGATTGGGTCAGCAGATGCTTATAGCTGGTCAGGTCGAAGGTGGTCTGGAACCCCAGGCGCGCGGCTTGTGCGCTCAGCCAACTGTTCATGGCGGCGAGCAATGAAGGCACTTGCTGTTGCAGTTGCGGCAGGGTGCTTGTGAGCACGGACACGATCAGACTGCCGATGCCGACCAACACCACGCTCAGCAGGACGATGGCCAACGCCGCGCCCACGGGCCTGGGGATGCGCCAACGCCACAGCCTTTCGACCGCGGGATGCAGCCCATAGGCCAGTGTCATGGCCACCAGGAAAGGCATGAGCACGGGTCCGAGCAGCGAAGCGAGCCAGAGGGCGCCGAGAATCAGGGCAGCCCAGATCAAACGAACTTTGTTGGTTTCGGAGAGTTGCACTGAGGACTGGTGTTTGGGAAGCGTAGGAAGCGACGGGCCATGCGTCGATGGTCTTTTGCCGAGCTGGCTTACAGCTTGAGCTTGGGGCTTGCGCGCATGCGCGCAGACAGGCCATGTTGGCCTCCCACCTAGAATGCATTCCTCATTTTATGTGCAGACCCGCCGCCAGTCCGAGTCTGCAAACGCCAACCCAACCATGCCAAAAACCAGCCTGACTTACCGTGACGCCGGAGTCGATATCGACGCCGGAGACGCCTTGGTCGATGCCATCAAACCCCTGGCCGCACGCACCATGCGTGAAGGTGTCCTGGCTGGTATCGGCGGTTTCGGTGCGTTGTTCGAGGTGCCCAAGCGCTATCGCGAACCGGTGCTGGTTTCGGGCACCGACGGCGTTGGGACCAAATTGCGCCTGGCTTTCGAGTGGAACCGGCACGACACGGTGGGTATCGATCTCGTCGCCATGAGTGTGAACGATGTGCTGGTGCAAGGCGCCGAGCCGCTGTTTTTCCTCGATTACTTCGCTTGCGGCAAGCTCGAGGTGGGCGTGGCCGCGCAAGTGGTGGACGGCATCGCCCAAGGATGCGAGCAGGCTGGCTGCGCCCTGATCGGTGGCGAAACGGCCGAGATGCCGGGCATGTATCCCCCGGGTGAGTACGATCTTGCCGGTTTTTGCGTGGGCGCAGCGGAAAAGAGCCGGCTGATTGCCGG
>DAIAZB010000697.1 GCA_027443745.1 Thiomonas sp.
ACCACTGCACGCGGCTGTGCCATGCCTCCAGCGTTGCCGCCTTGCTCGAAGGCCTGGGCTCGGGCGCGGTGAGCAATCCGGTGATGGATGTGCTGCAGTCCGACGTGGTGATGATCATCGGCGCCAACCCCACGGTGAACCACCCGGTCGGGGCTACCTGGATGAAGAACGCCCTCAAGCGCGGCACCCGTCTCATCCTGGCCGACCCGCGCCGCACCGAGCTCTCGCGCAAGGCCTGGATGACCCTGCAGTTCAAGCCCGGCGCCGACCTCGCCCTGCTCAACGCCATGTTGCATGTGCTGTTTGCCGAGAACTTGCTCGACCGGGCCAGCGTGGCCGCTCGTTGCCACCCGGAGGAGGTCGAAGCCATTCGCCAGCATGTCGCCGCGCTCAGCCCGGAGGCGATGGAGCCGATCTGCGGCGTGCCGGCCGCCGACATCCGCGCCGCCGCCCGCGCCTTTGCCACCAGCAAGGGCTCGATGATCTTCTGGGGCATGGGCATTTCCCAGCATGTGCACGGCACCGACAATGTGCGCGCCCTCATCGCCCTGTGCCAGCTCACCGGCCAGATCGGGCGCCCCGGTACCGGGTTGCATCCGCTGCGCGGGCAGAACAATGTGCAGGGCGCCAGCGACGCCGGCCTCATCCCGATGATGTTCCCCGACTACGTGCGCACGCAGGACGCCGGTGTGTTGGAGCAGGTAGAGCGCTACTGGGCGCTGCCGCAAGGGCATTTGAGCCGCACCCCCGGCCTCACGGTGGTCGAGATCGTCCACGCCGCGCTGGCCGGCACCATCCGCGGCATGTACATCGAAGGCGAAAACCCGGCGATGAGCGACCCCGACGTGCACCATGCGCGGCAAGCGCTCGCGGGCCTCGACCATCTGGTGGTGCAGGACATTTTCCTCACCGAAACCGCAGCACTGGCCGACGTGGTGCTGCCCGCATCCGCCTGGCCGGAAAAGACCGGCACCGTCACCAACACCGACCGTCTGGTGCAGCTCGGCCGCAAGGCGCTGGCTTCTCCCGGGGAAGCGCGGGCAGATTTGTGGATCATCCAGGAGATGGGCCGGCGCCTGGGCGTGGCGCCGATTGCCGAGGTGGACATGCACGGCTCGGATGCCGGCGTGGGCGCGGTGTTCGAGGAAATGCGCGGCATGATGGCGTCGATCGCCGGCATCAGCTGGGCCAGGTTGCAGCGCGAAGGCGCCGTCACCTATCCCTGCCCGGCGGAAGACGAACCGGGGCAGCGCGTGGTGTTCATCGACCGCTTTCCCACCGCCGATGGCCGCGCCAAACTGCGCCCCGCGCCGCTTGGATTTGCCGACGAGCAGCCCGACAACGCCTACCCCTATGTGCTCATCACCGGACGCGAACTGGAGCACTGGCACACCGGCGCCATGACGCGCCACGCCAGCGTGCTCGACGCCCTGGAACCCATGCCCACGGTGAGCATCCATCCCACGCTGCTGACCAAGTTGGGCCTGCTTGCGGGGCAGGCGCTGCGGGTGGAGTCGCGCCGCGGGGTCATCACCCTGGCCACGCGCGCCGACGAGACCATGCCTGAAGACGCCGTGTTCATTCCCTTCGCCTACGCCGAGGCCGCAGCCAACCTGCTGACCAACGCCGCCCTCGATCCCTGGGGCAAGATTGCCGAGGTGAAATATTGCGCGGTGAAACTGGTAGCAGCGACGGCGGTGGCGGCGCAAGCGATGTAGCGGCCCCACCCAGGTTCGTCCGGACGGGTTGTCCCTGGCGTGCATGCGGTGCCCGCGGGGACATGCGCGAACGCGAAGACCTCTGCGGCCGCGTCCCGCGTTGCAGGGAACGATGGCCGCGCCAGCCAGAGCGCGCAGGTCAGGCGTGCAGGTTCGGAGCCTGGTTTTCCCGCTGCCGGATTCCCGCCATGACGAGAAAGCGTTATGATTTTTCGGGTATATCGAAGGCCCGAGAGGGTCAAGCACCCCACCAAGCCCGAGCCGCTGCCATGCCCCCCAATCCCTCCACGGTTCCACCCCCCAAAGTCCGCCTGGAAATCAAGCAGGG
>DAIAZB010000698.1 GCA_027443745.1 Thiomonas sp.
TTCAGGAGCTGCAGCACTTCGCCTTCTGCGATCACATTGGTCGCATCCGCCAGAATCTGCAGAATGCGCAAATTGCCGGCCGTGACCATCATCTGGAAGGCGCGCGAATAGAGAAAGTCGCCAGCCAGGACGCTCGCGGCATTGCCGAATCGTGCATTCGAGGTTTTGCGCCCACGCCGCAAGTCAGACTCATCGACGACGTCGTCGTGCAGCAGGGTTGCCGTATGGATCAATTCGACCACTGCCGCCAGGGTGTGATGGTGTGACCCGTTGTAACCATGCGCCTTGGCCATCAGCAGGAGCAAGGCGGGTCGTAGGCGCTTGCCTCCAGCGGAAACGATGTGGCCGCTGATGGCATTGATCAGCTGCACTTCGGAGGTCAGGTTTTGCCGGATGCTTGCGTCGACTTCACGCATGTCCTGTGCAATGGGAGCGAGGATCGATTGAATCGAATGCGAAGAAGTCACGAAGTGTGCGGGTTCAAGGTTGGGTCCGCGCATGGCGCGAAAGCTGTTGTGCGAAGCCGCCATCAATTTTATAGGGCTGGCCATCGCGTCTCTGGGATGCATGGCCCTGCATGCAGGGAGTCACCACGTTGGAGCCGCCAGGCATGAGCGCTGGCGCCAGGGTTGGGACATGCGGCAGGGCCTGTCGCAGGCGGGGCTCTGTTATGATGATGGGCTCATCGGTTTTCGCAGATCCAATTCTTTTGGATGAATGGCTGTCAGCCTTGCATCAAATCGAAGACTGTACGTTTAATTCAGGAGTAGTCATATGTATGCGGTCATAAAAACCGGCGGCAAGCAATACAAGGTTTGCGCCGGCGAAAAGATCAAGGTAGAACAGTTACCCGCAGACATTGGCCAAGACATCGTGATCGATCAGGTGCTCGCCGTCTTCAGCGGCGATGACGCCCGGATCGGCACTCCCCTTGTGGCGGGTGCAGCGGTGACAGCCAAAGTTTTGTCGCATGGACGTGGCGAGAAGGTGCGTATTTTCAAGATGCGCCGCCGCAAGCACTACCAAAAGCATCAAGGGCATCGGCAGAATTACACCGAGCTGCAGATCGAAAGCATCGCGGCGTAAGGAGAACCAAACATGGCACAGAAAAAGGGTGGCGGCTCAACCCGCAACGGACGCGATTCAGAAGCCAAACGTCTGGGCGTCAAGGCATTCGGCGGTGAGGCTATTCCGGCTGGCTCCATCATCGTGCGTCAGCGTGGTACGCGTTTTCACGCGGGCGTCAACGTCGGCATGGGCAAGGATCACACCCTGTTCGCGTTGGTTGATGGTCAGGTTCAATTCGGCCGCAAGGGCGAGCACAACCGCCAGTTCGTCAATATCACTCCGCTGAAATCGGCCTAGGCCTGCAGTTCTCAAGTGGCGGATTTCGCGTCACTGTGATTGGCTGTACCCAGGTTTGACCCAAGCCCCGGCTTGCAGCCACTGGCATCCTGCCGGGGCAGGCAAGTCGGGGCTTGTGCTTTGAACGCCACTGTGTGCAGCAAGCTGAACTCCCGAGTCGGAGTTTGGGACGAGGTGGCCTGCACTAGCACCAATGCCCCCAAGCTGCAGCACCGTGTTTTTTGAGAGTGAGCGAGCACGTGAAATTCATTGATGAAGCCCAGATCGAAGTGTCCGCTGGCAAGGGCGGCAACGGCTGCATGTCTTTTCGTCGCGAGAAATTCATTCCATTCGGCGGCCCGGATGGGGGAGATGGGGGCAGGGGCGGCCACATATATGTGGAGGCCGACTCCAACCTCAACACCCTGATCGATTTCCGCTACCAGCGCCTGTATCGCGCGCACAACGGCGAGCACGGGCGTGGGGCCGATCAGTTCGGCGCCGCTGGTGAAGACATGCTGTTGCGCGTTCCGGTGGGCACGCTGATTCGCGACGCCGAGAGTGGTGACGTCGTGGCTGATCTGACCGAATCGGGTCAGCGCATTGTCTTGGCGCAAGGTGGTCAGGGCGGACTCGGAAATTTGCGTTTCAAATCCAGCACCAACCGGGCTCCTCGCCAAAGCACACCAGGGCATCTGGGCGAACAACGCAAACTGCATCTCGAGCTCAAGGTGCTGGCGGATGTGGGCATGTTGGGCATGCCCAACGCAGGCAAGAGTACGTTCATCGCGGCCGTGTCCAACGCCCGGCCGAAGATTGCCGACTATCCCTTCACGACGCTGCATCCCCAGTTGGGCGTGGTGCGGGTGGGCGAAGGGCAGAGTTTTGTCGTGGCCGACATTCCAGGGCTGATCGAAGGTGCCGCCGAGGGGGCCGGTCTCGGACATCAATTCTTGCGCCATCTGCAGCGCACCCGTTTGCTGCTTCACCTGGTGGACGTTGCGCCTTTCGACCCTGAAGCCGATCCGGTACGCGATGCGCGCAGCGTCGTTGCCGAGCTGAAAAAATATGACCCCGAGCTTGCTGCCAAGCCGCGTTGGCTGGTGCTCAACAAGATCGACATGGTGCCGCAGGAGGAGCGCAAGGCACGCGTGGCCGACATCGTGCGCCGCCTGCGACACAAAGGTCCGGTTTTCGTCATTTCGGCGTTGGCCCGGGAGGGGCTCGAGCCCTTGTTGCGCGCAATCTTCGAGGCCGTTTGCAAGCAAGGCCCAGCCACGCCTGTCACCACCGACGATCCACGCTTTGGTCAACATGGCGCTTGAGACTGCGCGTCAACCTTTGATGATTGCCGCCGCCCGTCGGTTGGTGGTCAAGGTCGGTTCGAGCCTCGTGACGGACGAGGGCCGCGGCATCGATCACAGCGCAGTAGCACGTTGGGCGGAACAGATCACCGCCCTGTATGGACTGGGGAAGGAGGTCATCCTGGTATCCAGTGGTGCTATTGCCGAAGGCATGAAGCGCCTGGGCTGGAACAAACGGCCCAGCGAAATTCCCGAGTTGCAGGCCGCTGCCGCCGTCGGTCAGATGGGCCTTGCGCAGGCGTATGAGTCGGCCTTCAGCACACGCGGACGACACTGCGCGCAAATTCTGTTGACGCATGCCGATCTGGCCAACCGCCGTCGATATCTGAACGCTCGCAGCACCTTGCTGACCTTGTTGGCGCATGGCGTGGTCCCGATCATCAACGAGAACGACACGGTGGTCACCGATGAGATCAAGGTCGGCGATAACGACACGCTGGGCGCGCTGGTGACCAATCTGGTCGAGGCCGACGCCTTCATCATCCTCACCGACCAGAGCGGGCTGTACTCAGCCGATCCACGCAAGGACTCGACGGCCGCTTTGATGGCGCATGCCCAGGCCGATGACCCCGCCCTCGTGGCGATGGCCGGTGGCGCCGGCAGCGCTATCGGCAAGGGCGGTATGCTGACCAAGGTGCTGGCCGCACGCCGGGCCGCACAAAGCGGAGCGCACACCGTGATCGCCAGCGGGCGTGAGCCCGATGTGCTGCTGCGCCTGGCCGCGGGTGAGTCCATCGGCAGTCAGTTGTACGCAGGTTCGGGAAAACTGGCCGCGCGCAAACAATGGATGGTCGACCATCTGCAGATCGGCGGGCGGGTGCGTGTCGATGCCGGGGCTGCCCAGCGATTGCGCGAAGGTGGAGCCAGCCTGTTGCCCGTTGGCGTGGTCGAGGTGCGGGGTGAATTCGACCGCGGGGATGTGATTGCCGTGCTCGACCCGCAGGGTCAGGAAATTGCGCGCGGCTTGAGCAATTACGCCTCCGCGGAGGCCCGACTCATCCGGCGTGCGCCGACCGCGCAGATTGAAGCCATACTGGGTTTCATCGAAGAGCCCGAACTGATCCACCGCGACAACATGGTGCTGACCCAACTCGGGCCCTGATCCGGCGTGACTCAGGGAGTGGGCCGCAGGGTGTGAATGCCTCGCTTGAGCTTGGCGACAATCCCGGCGCTTGACCCCGCGGCCAGCCGCCCCTCGCAGACATAGTCCGTATCGAGCACGGCATGGATGCGGGTGAACCCACCTGCATTCACGCGGTGCCA
>DAIAZB010000699.1 GCA_027443745.1 Thiomonas sp.
CGTGCCCTGCTACGAACCATGAGACCAACCGTGAGAGCTTCATCATGAGCGACATGGCCCGCAACACCGTCTGCCTGTGGTACGACCGCGACGCCGAAGACGCCGCGCGCTTCTACGCCGCGACCTTTCCCGACTCGTCCGTCGACGCGGTGTTCCGCGCGCCGGGCGACTACCCCAGCGGCAAGGCCAGCGACGTGCTCACGGTGCAGTTCACCGTGCTCGGCATTCCGTGTCTGGGGATCAATGGCGGCCCAACCTTCCGCCACAGTGAGGCGTTTTCGTTCCAGGTCACCACCGACACGCAGGAGGAAACCGACCGCTACTGGAACGCCCTCATCGGCAACGGCGGACAGGAAAGCCAGTGCGGCTGGTGCAAAGACCGCTGGGGCTTGTCCTGGCAGATCACCCCGCGTGCACTGATGCAAGCGATTGCCGACCCCGACCCTGCCGCTGCCAAACGAGCCTTCGCGGCGATGATGACGATGGGCAAGATCGACATCGCCACCATCGAGGCCGCGCGGCGCGGCTGAAGTTTTCATCAAACCAACCACCAACCCCACGAAAGATCATCATCATGAGCAAAGTCTTCGTCAACATCGGACTCAGCCTCGACGGTTACATGGCGCCGGACGGCATGACCATGGGCAATCCCGGCTACAAGAACTGGGGCGCCAAGTGGGGCGCGCTGATGGGCTGGCTCGTCAAGCAGCAGTATTTCCGCGAGAACCTCCAGTTCGGATCGGGCGGCGAGACCGGCCCGGTCAACGACCTGGTGCGCCGTACCGTCGAGCGCACGGGCGCCAGCATCATGGGCAAGCGCATGTTCGACCAGGGCGAGGTCGCCTGGCCGGAGGAGGCGCCGTTCCACACCCCGGTCTACGTCCTGACCCATACGAAACGCGAACCCTGGGTGCGCCCCGGCGGGACGACGTTTCACTTCGTCAACGACGGGCCTGAGCGTGCGCTGGAACTGGCACGGGAAGCTGCGGGCAGCAAAGACATCCGCATCGCCGGTGGCGCCGATGTGATCCAGCAGGTCCTGAACCTGGGCGTGGTCGACGAGCTGGAAATCGCCCTGGCACCCGTGTTGTTCGGTAGCGGACGGCGGCTGTTCGAGAACCTGCGCGAACCCGGGCCGCAGTTCCGCATCGACCGGGTGCTCGATGGCCCGGCCGCCACCCACCTGCGCTATGTGCGCGAGTCGTAGCGGGCTGACAGCACACACACTTCACAACCGTCATCCATCGTCAAGGAAAGCGCGCCATGGCCAAGTACCTGATCTCCTTCCCCAGCGCGGCGATGGTCGTGCCCGATGGCGAGTGGGAGACGGTGGGCCGCGACGCGGCTGCCGTGATCGATGAAGCGAAGGCCGCCGGCGTTTACGTCTTCGCCGGCGGCATCGACGAAGACGTGCCGCCCGTGCTCGTCTCGGCCGACGGCTTGGTCGCCGAGGGTGGCTACCCGTGGGCGCCCCCGCTCGATGGCGGCTTCACCGTGCTCGAACTGCCCTCGCGCGAGGAGGCCGTCGCGTGGGCCGCGCGCA
>DAIAZB010000700.1 GCA_027443745.1 Thiomonas sp.
AAGCAGGAGGGCTATTTCTGATGGCCACCCCCGACGCCAACCAGGGCCTGCTGCGCTTCATCACCTGCGGCAGCGTGGACGACGGCAAGAGCACCCTGCTCGGTCGCCTGCTTTACGACGCAGGCATGGTGCCGGACGACCAGCTCGCCGCGCTCGAGCGCGACAGTCGCCGCCTGCACGCCGAGGCGGAGGGCGCGCTGGATTTCGCGCTGCTCACCGACGGCCTCGACGCCGAGCGCGAGCAGGGCATCACCATCGACGTGGCCTGGCGCTATTTCCATACCTCGCGGCGCAGTTTCATCGTGGCCGACTGCCCCGGCCACGAGCAGTACACCCGCAACATGGCCACCGGCGCCTCCAACGCCGACCTCGCCGTGGTGCTGGTGGACGCGCGCAAGGGCCTGCTGCCGCAGACCCGCCGGCATTCCTACATCTGCAGCCTGCTCGGCATCCGCCAGGTGGTGCTGGCAGTGAACAAGATGGACCTGGTCGGTTGCGACGAGGCGGTCTATCGCGGGATCACCGAGGCCTATCGCGCGCTGGCACAGGCGCTGGGCATCGCCCGGGTCGACTGCCTGCCGGTGATCGCGCCGGGCGGCGACAACGTGGGCACGCGCTCCGCGCGCCTGCCGTGGTACCAGGGACCGACCCTGCTGGAGTTGCTGGAAGCGGCCGACGCCACGCCGGCGCGTGCGGAGGATTTCCGCATGCCGGTGCAATAGGTGAACCGGCCCGACCAGAGTTTCCGCGGCTACGCCGGCACGATCTGCGGCGGTCGCGTGTCGCGCGGCGACGAAGTGGTCGTGCAGCCCGGCGTGCAGCGCGCGCGCATCGAACGCATCGTCACCGCCGGTGGTGACCTGGAGAGCGCGGCCGAAGGGCAGGCGGTGACGCTGTGCTTCGACCTTGAACTCGATGCCAGCCGCGGCGACGTGATCGCGGATGCGCTGCGCCCCGCACCGGTAGCCGACCAGTTCACCTGTCACGTGGTGTGGCTGGGCGATAACCCGCTGCTGCCCAATCGCATCTATGCGCTGAAGATAGGAGCGCGCACGGTCAATGCGCGCGTGATGTCGATCAAGCACAAGGTGGACGTGAATACGCAGGCCCGACTGGCTGCGCGCCACCTCGCGCTCAACGAAGTGGGCTATTGCACGCTGGGCCTGGACGAGGCGATCGCGTTCGAGCCTTACGCCACCAACCGCACGCTGGGCGGCTTCATCCTGATCGACCGCCAGAGCAACGCCACCGTGGCCTGCGGCATGATCGACTTCGCGCTGACGCGTTCCGCCAACGTGCACTGGCAGCACGTGGACGTGGACAAGGCGGTGCGCGGCGCCAGCATGGGGCAGCGCCCGCTGTGCCTGTGGTTCACCGGCCTGTCCGGTGCGGGCAAGTCCACCATCGCCAACCTGGTGGAGAAGCGCCTGCACGCGCTGGGCCACCACACCTACCTGCTCGACGGCGACAACGTGCGTCACGGCATCAACAAGGACCTCGGCTTCACCCCCGAGGATCGCGTGGAGAAC
>DAIAZB010000701.1 GCA_027443745.1 Thiomonas sp.
GCGCAGGCCATCACCAAGGCAGCCATGCCGGTTTTGGAATCGACCCTGGCTGATCGGGTGGTCAAGATGGATGCCAAGGAAGCCCATGAGGCCATCCGTGGCGCGGTGTCCGACACCCTGTTTTCCTGGCAGGTGGGTGCAGCCGTCGCTGTCGCTCTGCTGGTGGCGATCGCCGGGTACTGGTGGGGCGGCAAGCAAGTGGAGTGGCGGGATCAGCCTGTCATGATGCAGATGCAAAGCCAGATCCAGCAGTTACGGGCGCCATCGATCCCCGATCGGCGGCGTTGAACTCAGCGCGCCTTGTGCCAGCGTTGCAGGTCGCGCCAGTCGCTCTGCACCTGGCGCTGCGTCCGTTGAAGCTTGGTCTTGGCGAACGCAACCAGATCAAGCGCAAACCGTGCAACGAGCCGCCACAACTCGGGGAAGAGAATCACCCACAACCGCCATTGCTTGCGAAACAGGAGCAGCACGGCACCGGCACCCATGATGCCAATCCAGATGTCGCCAGAACCGTTACCCAACCCCATAGCCAGATGGAACACCCAGGCGGCGAGGAAGAACGGCAGCAGCAGGATCAGCGTGCCCAGGGTGTTGCAGAAGTAAGACCAGTACAGCTTGAGGGTGTGCATGCAGGTCTCCTGTTCAGCGGTGTGCCGTGGCTTCTGCGAGCACTTTTCCCACCCATTTATTCGTGCTCTGCCCCTCACGCGCAGCGGCCTTGGCCGCCGCAGCATGAATGCTGGGGTCGATCCGCAACATCAGTTTGCCGGAGGCCGGCTTTTCCGGCTGTTGTTTGAGTTTCGCGCAAGCGTCGATGTAGTCATCGATCGCTTCATGAAATGCCGCCTCAAACTCGGCCACAGACTCCCCGTGAAAGCCGATGATGTCGGCGATGTCCAGAACGCGCCCAACCAGGATCTTGTCATCCGGGTCGTAGGTCATGCTGGCGGCGTAGCCCTTGTAAGTCATCACGTTGTTCATGGAGTCACTCCAATCTTTTCCAGGTACTCCCGCGCCAGTCTGACGCGGTATCTCGCGGGGCCATCGTCAGGCGGCCCTTCCGGTCGCCGCAGCCTCTTGGATGAGCATGTTGATGGCGGTGGTTTCCTGCTTGATGCCGCGCGCGGTCATGATTCCGCGCAGCACTGCCACGGACTCCGGCGCAAGGCGCAACATGAGCCGCTTCCCCCCCGCGTCCGCGAGCGCCTTGAGCGATCGCTGTGCCCTGGCGCCGGATGTGGGTGCCTGCCCGTCGACGTAAATTCGGGGGCGCCCACGCGGGCGCTTGCCCTTTGCTACGGGCGCATCTGGACCCGGCGACACGGATTTGTCGCCGACGACTACGTCTCCGCCGACTCCGGCCTTCGCCGGGGGCGTAGCCTGCGGGGCGGGCACGGCAATCTTCGGTGCCTCTGGCGTCGTCGCTGCGGTTGGCGCCTGCCGATGCCTGTGCGATGCCAGAATGGCCGAGATGACATCCCCCTGGATGCTGCCCCCAGCGGCGACAAGTCCATGCCCGGCATCCTCGCCAAGCACGGCCGCGATCGTCGCCGCCTTGCTGTCCAGGGTGTCGATCATCATTTCATCGAGGTTGATGCCGCCGTCCATTCTGGCGATGAGGTGCAGGACCTGGCAGTTGGCGCGCTGCCCGACCCGATGGATGCGGTCTTCCGCCTGGAGCAGTGCCGCAGGTACCCAGTCCAGTTCGACAAAAATCACGGTGCTCGCGCGGGTCAGTGTGATCGATTCGCCGGCGGCATTGATGCCACCGATCAGCACGTCCAGGCGCCCGCCCTGGAACTCGCTGACCAGGTGCGCCCGCTCGGCCTGCGCAGTTCGCCCGTCGATCACAGCAGTCTTCAGTCCCCGGCGATTCAACCGTTGTAGAAGGGCATCGCTGGCCGCGTGGTGCGCGCAGAAAACGACACAGCACCCCTGGTTTTCCACCACATCCAGCACGAGGTCTTCGACCTCGCCGCCCAGCACCTTCGCTTGCCCAAGCGCGTTGCGGGCCATTTCCAGCCCGCCCTGCATTGCCTTGCGCGCCTCGGCCGGTGAGTCGCCGCGATCAAGCGACTGGGTGTGGCATTCAAAGGCGTAGATCATGGCATCCCAGTAGTTCGCCATCAATTCCGGGTCCAGACTCGCCAGGTCGATGCGCTGCCGCGTTTTGTCAGGCAACTCAGGCAAAACTTCGGCCTTCGTCCGCCGGATCATAAAGTGCGCCAGGGCGTCCTTGACATCACTGATTGTGTAGTGCCTGTCAAGGCTTTCCCGCACCGCGTGGTCAATGATGCCCAGCAGCACCTTCGCCTCGTGCTCGTTGTTTCTCAAGGGTGTCCCTGTGAGCATCAGCAGCCCTGGTGCCGCGTCAGCGATGAGTCTTGCCGCCGCCGTGCGCTTCGCGTCCTTGTTTTTCACGCGGTGCGCTTCGTCCAGGATGATCAGCGGCTTGCCGTCGGCCGCAACGATTTGTGCGACCAGATCGCCGCGCAGCCGCTGCATCATCTTCTCCCAAGCCGCAGCGCGGTTGGGCGAAAGGCCCGCCGGCATTTGCGGCGCGTACGAATCGATGCGCAACTTGATCCGGTGCCCCTTGTTCTTGGATCTCGCGCTTTTGGTGGTAGCGGGCCAGATCGTTTCCTTCGCGCGACCGGGGAACGCCTGCGTGAACGCATCCGCTTCGGCTTTGTCCCGCAGCGTCCAGGTTTCAGCCCGGGTCGAGATCTGCCCGTAGGTCAGGATGTGCCAGCGAGCGGTCGGGTCAATGGAGTCGATCTTGTCGCGCACGTGCTGGATTGCGCCGCTCACGCTCCAGCCTCGGATTTCCCGGTCCCACACGTAGCGCGCGTTCGCCGGACACACGACAAACACCCGGCGCGCGTAGGTGCCCTCCGCCGCCGCGATGGCCTGGGCGGTCTTGCCCACTCCCATCTCATCCCCGATCAGCGCGCGCATGCCACGCTCGGCGCAAAAGCGCGCCCCAATTTTTTGGTATGCATGCAATAAATGTCCGTTGGACGCAGGCGTAGTCCACCCCGGCACTGCTCCCGGATCAAAAGGGGTCGTCGATGTGATGTCCCCATCAGGGTCATCGCCCTGCCACACGATCCCGGCCTTCGACAAGCGATCCCGCCAAGCCACCCAAGTCTTGCGGGTCGCGTGCACAACGCCGTCCCAAGGAATCGGCGTCAGCGTGCCGTAGGGGTAGCTTCCAACCCACCTTTTCTCCTGCGGCGGTGCCACCCACAGGTGGCGCGGGTCATCAAGATTCAGGCGGATCGCCACCGCCCATCCATTGACCTCGATCAAGGCCGACGCCGCCCCGAAGACTGTTGCGGTCGCTGCGCCGTCCACTGCGCCTTGGCCCAAGATAAGCGCATCGCGGCGATTTTTTAAGGCCACATCCTGTCCGATCATGACCAGGCGGGGG
>DAIAZB010000702.1 GCA_027443745.1 Thiomonas sp.
GTCGGCCTTGCCCACGTCGCGCGTGATGATGCGGTTGCAGCCGCAGTAGAAGCACGGACTGGTGCAGAACGGCACGTGCACGTACAGCGACAGCGGGCGCGGGATCGGCTCTTCGTTGGACGCCTGGATCGCCGTGCGCAGCGCCCGCTCGTCGAAGCCGCTGTGGAACTGCGGCGCGGTCGGATAACTGGTGTAGCGCGGCCCCGCCACGTCGTAGCGCGCAATCAGCGCGGGGTCGAATTCGGGGACCTGGATGGCGTGGCTCATGGGCGCAGTCTGTGCAAGGGATAGCCGGCCTGCATTGACGTGCGTCAAGCCGGTCCATCGAGGGCAATCGACACGGCGGCGTTGCCGCGGATGGCCATGCGGCCGGCGAATGGCACGCAGCAGCCCTGGGCGGCGACATCGCCCGGACGGAAGCGCTTCGCATTCGCGGGGTTGGCCGGAACCTGCCCCCGACGTTCAAGCTTCGCGACGATTGACCGATATCACTGCTTGCAGCAACGCACACGCAGTCGGGAGTCGGACATGCTGGTTCTGGTTGGATCGTTGATCGTCATCGGTTGCGTGCTGGGTGGCTACGTGCTGTCGCACGGCCACCTGCTGGCGCTGTGGCAACCCTACGAATTGATGATCATTTTCGGCGGTGCCATCGGCGCCTTCCTGACCGCCAACTCCAGCAAGGTGGTCAAGGACGCGCTCCGCGAGATCGCCGCCCTGGTCAAGGGACCCCGGTACCGCAAGCAGGATTTCGTCGACCTGCTGTCGCTGCTCTACGACATCTTCGGCGTGATGCGCAAGGAGGGACTGCTCGGCATGGAGGAGCACATCGAGAACCCGCAGGCCAGCTCGCTGTATTCGGCCTACCCACGGCTCATGCGCGAGCACCACCTGGTCGAATTCATCAACGACTGCTTGCGCCTGATCGTGGGCGGCAACATGGAGCCTATCGAGCTGGAGGCGCTGCTGGACGCCGAGGTGGAAACCCACCACATGGAAGCGGAGGTGCCGGCGATGGCGGTGAGCAAGATGGCCGATGCCCTGCCCGGCTTCGGCATCGTGGCGGCGGTGCTGGGCATCGTCACCACCATGTCCAACCTGGGCGGCGACACCTCGGCCATCGGCGAACACATCGCCGGCGCGCTGGTCGGTACCTTCCTCGGCATCCTGCTGTGCTACGGCTTCGTCGGCCCGCTGGGCGCCGCCATGGAGGCGCGCGTGCGTGAGGACGGCAGGGCCTTCGAGTGCGTGAAGGTCGGCCTGCTGGCCAACCTGCGCGGCTACAACCCAAAGGTGTCGGTGGAATTCGCGCGCAAGGTGCTGCCCCCCTACGCCCGGCCCAACTTCCAGGATCTGGAGGACCATCTCAGCAAGGTGCACGCCGGAGCGGCTGCATGAGCGATCCGGGTCCGACCATCATCATCAAGCGGGTAAAGAAGCGTGGCCACGGCCACCACGGCGGCGCCTGGAAGGTAGCCTATGCCGACTTCGTCACCGCCATGATGGCGTTCTTCCTGGTCATGTGGATCATCGGCGTGGGCACGCGCCAGCAGAAGGCGGCGATCTCCGAGTATTTCAAGAACCCCAGCGCGACTCCGGGCACCGCCACGATGGCCCCGCCAGGCAAGATGGGACCGGGCGGCGCCAGCGACTCGATGATCAAGCTGGGCGGAGCGATGGACCTCTCGCACGGCCCGGGCAAGGACCACCACAACGGGCCGGTGGGCAAGCTCCCCGCGGCCGACGTCGAAAAGCAGGCCCGCGCACTGGACAAGGCACGCCTGGAGGAGCTCAAGAAGCAGTTGAACGCCGCCATCCAGAACAGCCAGGCCTTGGCGCCGTTCAAGGACCAACTGCTGATCGACATTACCCCCGAGGGACTGCGCATCCAGATCGTGGACAAGGAGAACCGCCCGATGTTCGACCTGGGCAGCGCACACCTGAAGGACTACACGCGCGTGATACT
>DAIAZB010000703.1 GCA_027443745.1 Thiomonas sp.
CCCACCACGCAACCCCACCCAGGAGCACCATCATGTATTTCTCAGGACAAGGCAAGGTCTACATCGGCACGCGCGATGTCAACGGCAACCCGCAGGGCCTCACCTACGTGGGCAACGTGCCCAAGCTGGTGGTCAGCCCCGCCGTCACCACCATCGAGCACCAGGAGGCCACGTCAGGCCAACGCCTGGTGGACCTGCAGCTCATCACCGCCAAGAAGGCCGCGTTCGACTGCACGCTCGAGGAACTGCTGCCCTCCAACCTGGCCCTCGCGCTGTACGGCACCAGCAACACCGTGGCCGGCGGCACCGCCGTGGTGGACGAAGTTCTTCCCTCCGGCGTCACCGCCGGGCGGCTGTACCTGCTCAAGGGCCAGAACGTCACGGCCGTGAGCATCAAGGACAGCACACCCACCACGCCGCTCACGCTGCCGCCCGCGCAATACACCGTCAACGGCGCCGGCGGCTCCATCGTGTTCAACGACGTGACAACCGGCGGCCCTTATGTGCAGCCGTTCAAGGTGAGCTACACCAACGGCGCGAACAGCAACGTGGCCATGTTCACCCAGCCGCTGCCCGAGCGCTGGGTGCGGTTCGAGGGCCTGAACACGGCCAACAGCAACAGCCCGGTCATCATCGACCTGTACCGCGTGAGCATTCTGCCCACCAAGCAGCTCGACATGATCTCCAACGCCCTCATGTCGTTCGACCTCACCGGCGAAACCCTGGCCGACATGACCAAGGCCGCCGACGCGGTGATGGGCATGTTCGGCCGCATCATCACCATCTGAGGCGCGGCATGAGCGAGCAAGACCTCGACGCCTTCCCACCCGCCGCGCATACCGTGCGCGCGGGCGGCGAAGACTTGTCCATCACCCCGTTCCAGGTGGGCGACGTTCCCGCCGTGCTGCGCGCGGTGCGCGCCATCGAGCCCATGTTCGCGGCGAAGGACGCGCCCGTGGAGTGGATGGCCATCATGGCCGAGCACGGCGACGACCTCATCGACATGGTGGCCATCGGCACGCGCAAGCCCGTGGAATGGGTGCGCCGCCTCGCCATGGACGACTTTCTGCAACTGGCCGCCGTCGTCTACCGGGTGAACCTGGATTTTTTCGTCCAACGGCTGGGGCCGAGCCTGCTGCGCACGATCGCGGCCCTGAATGGGCCGTCGCCATCGGCCGCCTCATCCAAGCCGGACACGCGCGCGAGGACGTGATGCGCATGACGCTGCCCATGTTCCGCGCCTACAGCCGCGCCTGCGCGCGCCTGGAGCGCGAGCGCCTGGCCGATCTGCTGCTCATCGTGGCCACCGGCGCGCAAGGCGGCGCCGAGGGCATCGCCAAACTCACGCGCGAGTTGCGCAAGGGGCTGTAGCCATGGCCGAGAAAAACGAGGTCAAGCTCAAGATCACGGCCGAGAACCAGGCCGACAAAGCCATCGAGGGCGTCAAGACCGGCCTCGAAAAACTCGGCATCAGCGCCGACACGGTGAAGGAACAGCTCGCCGGCGTGGGCGCCGTCCTCACCGTGGCCGGCTTCATCGAGCTGACCAAGCGCGGGCTCGAAAGCGCCGACGCCATGGCCAACCTGGCCGAGAAAACCGGCATCAGCACCGAGCAGTTGAGCGCCTACCGCATCGCCGCGGCGCAAAGCAACACCACGCTCGACGCGGTGGGCGTAGGCATCGAGAAACTGTCGCGCAACATGGCGCAGGCCGCCATCGGCACCGGCACGGCCGCCACCAGCTTCAAGGCCATCGGCGTGTCGGTGGTGGACGCCAACGGGCACCTGCGCAGCGCCGACGCGGTGATGAAGGACGTGGCCGACCGCTTCGCCAGCTACAAGGACGGCGCGGGCAAGGCGGCGCTGGCGCAGCAGATCTTCGGCCGCACCGGCGCCGACCTCATTCCCCTGCTCAACATGGGCAGCGACGGCCTGAAGAACAGCGCCGACATGGCCCAAAAGTTCGGCGCGGTGCTGAGCACCGAGGCGAGCGACAAGGTCAAGGAATTCAAAGACAAGATGGACGCCTTCGGCGTCATTATGCAATCGGTTGCCCAGCACATCGCGATTCAGCTGATCCCATCGCTGGACAAAGCAACCCAGTTACTCATGGATCCAAAAACGATTCAGGGCTTGAGTGATCTGGCAACTGGTTTTGCAAACTTGGCTTCCGAAGTCATTGAGGCGGCCGCTTATTTCGGCGATTTTTCCAAAGCATTGGGAGAAATGTTGAGCGGCGCCACAGGGTTTGGCGAAAAAGCCGATTTTTATGAAAAAAAGATCCAAACCCTCAAAGATGCCATTTCCTCGCTTCAGGATGAGATCGCGGGTGGTGGCGACGGCGGCACCTTGATTGGAAAGCAGGCCATTGATGACGCCAAAAACAAAATTGTCGAATTTGAAAAAGAAATTCAGCGTTTGAAGCAACTCGAATTGAGCAATGCGTTCAAACCATCGAAACCGCCGGAAACGCAGACAGCAAAGCCGGGCGGCAAAAACAACGATCCACCCATAGCTCCGGGAGTCGGCGCCGGCAAAGCCGCCGCAGCCGCGCGGCTGGCCGCGCTCAAGGCCGACATCGCGGCGCAGCTCGCCCTGCTCAAGGACGCCAACGCCCGCGCGCTGGGCGACCTCGACCAGCAACTCAAGGACCACCAGGTCAGCGTGCGGCAGTACTACGCCGACCGCGTGAAGCTGCAGCAGCAGGCCATTGACGCCGAGATCGCGGCGCAGCGCAAGGCGCTGGCGGAGTCGCCGGCGCAGGCCGAGCGCATCAAGATCGAGAACCAGATCATCCTGCTCGAGCGCCAGCGTGGCGACGTGGCCGTGAAGGCCGCGCGCGACCAGGAGGACGCCGAGAAAAAGCTCAAGGACCAGATCGAGCAGGTGCGCACCGCGCTGCTGCGCGCGCAAGGGCAGACCGGCGAGGCCACCAAGCGCCAGCTCCAATCCCAGTACGCGGACCTGCTGGCCAGCCTGCAGGCGCAGGGCGATGCGTCCGGCGTGTCGCTGGTGCGGCGGCTCATCGATGTGAGCGGCGCGCAGGCCGACCTGCAGCAGGTGGAGGCCGATTACCAGCGCGCGCTCACCGCCATGCAGACGGCCGAGCAGGGCGTGCAGGCCCAGGTCACCACCGGGCTGCTGACCCAGGCGCAGGGGCAGCAGAAAATCGCCGAGCTGCACAAGGAAACCGCCGCGCAGGTCTCGGCGCTCATCCCCAAAATGGAACAACTCGCCGCCGCCACCGGCAACCCGGACGCTATTCTGCGCGTGCGGCAGATCCAGCAGCAGTTCGAGCAGCTCGGCCAGGTGGTGGACGCCAACGCGGTGCGGCTCAAGGGCGCGCTGCAAAACGACCTCGCCACGTTCTTCGAGAACATCGCCACCGGCTCGCGCAACGCGGGCGACGCCTTCCGCAGCTTCGCGCAAAGCGTGGTGGCCGACATCGCCAAGATGGCGAGCGAGGCGCTGGCGGCCAGCGCCATCAAGCAATTCTTCGGCGCCGCGGGCGGCTCGGGCTGGGGCGCGGCCATCTCGGCCGCCGCCACCGCCGCGGGCTACGCCTCGGGCGGCATGGTCAACGGCCCCGGCGGCCCCACCAGCGACAGCATTCCGGCGCGGCTGTCTGCCGGTGAATTCGTGGTCAACGCCCAGGCCGTGAAGCGCGTGGGCGCGGGCATGCTGCACGCCATCAACAGCCTGGGCCACGGCCCCGGCGTGCCGCACGGGCCGCGCCTGGGCTTCGCCGAGGGCGGCTTCGTGCCGGCCGCCGCGCAGGGCGCCCAGCAAAGCGGCCCCAGCGTGCGCATCGTCAACGTGGTGGACCCGGCGCTGGCGGCGGAGTGGGTCAATTCCCCGGCTGGCGAAAAAGCCATCGTCAACCTCCTGCAGCGCAATGCCGGCGCCGTGAAGCAAGTGCTGGCCTGACGCGAGACACACCATGCCCTACCAGATCGGTTCCGCCACGGACGACCGCGACTTGCTCCAGCAGTTGCGGTTTTTTCTGCTCGGCTACGGCACGGCCGCCGCCCCCGTGGCCGGCGCCAACACCGGCACCGGCACGGTGAGCAACATGGCCACGCACCCGGCCACGAAAACCGAAACCATCACCCTCACCTGCACGGCGGCGGCCGTCAACGGCGGCACGTTCTCGGTGAGCGGCTCGGTCAGCGGCGCTTTAGGCAGTGCCACGGTGGGCACACCCTTCACCAGTGCCGTGATCGACCTGCTCATCAACGATGGCGCCACCGACTTCATCGTGGGCGACAGCTTCACCATCGCCACCACGCAAGGCGCCATGGCTGCCGCCGGCAGCGCCTGGACGCAGCAACGCTGGATCGGCCACGACCAGATCGCGGCCAGCAGCCAACTCGGAAACCCCAACGAAGCGTTCCGCGCGGTGGACGGCGACCTCACCACCGACTGGTACACGGCGCAGAATCAGGCGCTGCCCTGCACCTACGCGCTGCATTTCGTGAGCGCCGTGCAACCCGGCGCCATCGCCATCACGGCGCCAGGCACCTACCAGCGCACGCCCTATACCTTCACGCTCGAGTACAGCGACGACGGCGCGGCGTGGACCGTGGCGCAGACCTATACCGCCGTCGCCTTCAACGCCGCCGGCCAGCGCCAGCA
>DAIAZB010000704.1 GCA_027443745.1 Thiomonas sp.
CGAGCCGGGCAACGTCGTCACCCGCCGCGTGGGCGAGGCCGCCGAGGCCTGCGACGCCCTGGGCGCAGGGCCTGCGCGCATGCCGCAGATGCCCGCCTACCACCTGCTGCGGCGGGACCGCAGCGGCATCACCCTGGTCAACATCGGCGTCGGCCCGGCCAATGCCAAGACCATCACCGACCACATCGCCGTGCTGCGCCCGCATGGCTGGCTCATGCTCGGTCACTGCGCCGGCCTGCGCAACAGCCAGCAACTGGGCGACTACGTACTCGCCCACGGCTATGTGCGCGAAGACCATGTGCTCGACGAAGACCTGCCGCCCTGGGTTCCCATTCCGCCGCTGGCCGAGGTGCAGGTTGCCATCCAGGAGGCCGTGGCCGAGATCACCCAGTTGCAGGGCTACGAACTCAAACGCGTGATGCGCACCGGCACCGTCGCCACCACCGACAACCGCAACTGGGAGCTGCAGCCTTTTCACGGCCCCTTGAGCACGCCCGAGCGCCGCTTCAGCCAGAGCCGCGCCATTGCCCTCGACATGGAAAGCGCGACCATCGCCGCCAACGGTTTTCGCCTGCGCGTGCCCTACGGCACCCTGCTGTGCGTCAGCGACAAGCCGCTGCACGGCGACATCAAGCTGCCCGGCATGGCCGACCGCTTCTACCGCGAGCGCGTGGAGCAGCATCTGCGCATCGGCATCCGCGCGCTCGAGAACCTGCGCCGCCAGCGCATGGAGCAACTCCACAGCCGCAAGCTGCGCAGCTTCGACGAGGTGGCGTTTCAGTAGCGCCAGCGGGCGAGGCCACGTCCGTGCCGATCGCAACCGCGCTCGCAACGTCAGCCGCACGACCCCTCATGTTGACCATCCATCCCGCGCACACGCCACGCGACATCGCCACCGCGCGTCGCCTGTTCGGCGCCTACCAGGCGCAGCTCGGCATCGACCTGTGTTTCCAGGGCTTCGCCGTCGAACTCGCGCAACTTCCCGGCGCTTATGCGCCACCGCGCGGATGCCTGCTGCTGGCCTGGAACGCGCAGCAAGCCGTCGGCTGTGTCGCCTTGCGTCCGCTGGATGCAAGGCGCTGCGAAATGAAGCGCCTGTTCGTGCAACCCTCCGCCCGCGGCCTGGGTGCGGGCCGGGCGCTGGTGCAGCACATCGTTCGCGAGGCGCAAGCCCTGGGTTATGCCGAACTGCTGCTCGACACCCTGCCGGGCATGGCCGCGGCGCAGGCGCTCTACCGGGAATTCGGCTTTCGGGATGTCGCCCCGTATGGCCACAACCCGCTGCCGGGCGTGCGCTTTCTGGCCCTGGGCCTGGGCGCCGCGGCTGACCCCGGCCGGCATGGCTGAAGCGGTCTTGCATGGCAATTTCGCGCGGCGATCGTCGTCCAATCCAGGCATCTCATGGCGCCGCCGCAAGCTCGGCGTTCCAACCATCCATCCCTTTGCCGGCAACCCGACCATGACGAGGACCATCGTTCTGCGCAATCCCTGGATACGTGCCGGCCTGCTGCTGGTGGTCGTCGGCTGGGTCCCGTGGTCGCTGATCACCCTGGTGGTGGCGCTGGGCGGCTGGCCAGGTCTCGACCCCATCGTGCCCCGGTTGCTGTTCATGTTCACCGGCTGGCCGGCAGTGGCTTGCCTGATCATCGGGTCTTTCCAGGTCAAGCGCGATCTGGCACTGCGCCCGTCGGCCGATGCGGCTGCGCCGCACCCGCAACGCGCAGCCACGCCGCTGCCCTGGATGCAGCGCCCGGCGGCGCGCCGGGCGTTGGGCGCCATCGGCTTGGGGTTGGTGATGTACGGCACGAACGGCATGCTGCACCGCCAAGGGCGCAGCGCCGCCGTGGCCCTGGCCGTGGGCGTGGTTGCCGTGTACTGGGCTTTCGTTGGACGCCTGCCGCTGCGCTTCCGGCGCTGAGCCGAGCGACCGGTTTCAGGCCTCCGGGGTGTCGAGGCGCGGCGATCGGCGCAGGCCGAAGCGGCCAGGGGCCAGTGCCGCCAGCAGGTCGCGCTCCAGCGGGGCCGGCTCGCCTTCGATGTGGCTGGCGATGCACTCGGCCGCCAGGGCCGCCAGGGTCAGGCCGCGCGAGCCCATGGCGGTGCTCAGGTAGAGCCCCGGCTGGGGCGGCAGTTCATCGGCCGGACGCTGCCGGGCCGCGGGTCGGGCGCGCGCCAGGGCTTCCCAGTCGGGCCAGGGTCCGGCGCAGGGCAGGCGATCGGCGGCCACGGCGCGCACACCCCGGAACACGCGCGCCTCGGCGGGAGGCGCAGCGGGCAACGCGCCCACCAGCGGCTCGAGTTCCTGGATGATGTGCGCCCAGGCCGCAGCGATCGGCATCAGCGCCTCGGGGTCGTTCTCGTAGGTGGCCCCGAGGAGTTGCCAGGGTTCTCCGGCAGGCAGCCCCAGCGCCTGCAGCGCGGCAGGCGGCAGCGGCAGCACATAAGCGCCACCCACCAGGGGCCGCTGCAAACGTGCCAGTCGGGGCAAGGACGATGCGGGCACGAGGAAGGCCTGTCCTGCCTGGGCGCGCAACGGCAAACCCTGCGACGCCCGCGGACATGGACCGCCTGGGTCGAGGCCGCTGGCGCGCAGCAGCCGGGCCGCGTCCAGCGCGCTGGCCACGATGCAGACCTGCGCCTGCGCCAGGACATGCCCGGTCGCGTCCA
>DAIAZB010000705.1 GCA_027443745.1 Thiomonas sp.
GGCAGACATGGTTGGGCTCAGCATGTGATTGACGCCGAGTTCAGGAATGACAAAGGTGCTGGTGTCGTTGCCGGAGTAGGTCGTTGTCGGACCCAGGCCTGACACGGTGACGTTGCGATCCGGTTTGAACAGGCTGATGCCCCCGTCGACGCGGTTGCCGATGAGCGCCATGCCGGCAGGGTTGGTCGCGGCGGCCAGGGCATCTTGCGGCAGCGCGATGCCCACGCCGCCCATGCCGACGGATTTGACGCTGTAGCCGGGCTGGAAGTAACCGTCGGTGGCGTTGGCCGCGCCGGGGGCGATGATGCCTGCGAGGCACAGCGCTGCGGCGAGTTGTTTTAGCTGCATGAATTGGTCTCCCTTGGTGGTGCCGGATTTCGGCTCCGAGATGGCTGTTGAGTAGCACTGCGCGATGCTAGGCAGGGCCCGGGACGAATACTGAAACTTAGTAGCAGTATTTCGACAGCTTCATGCTAGGGGGCTGGGTGATGTCGTCCCAATCCTGTTTTCCCGATATTGACGCGCGGTGAAATTTATGGCAATGCTGACTCAGGCCCAGGTTCAACGAGGCTGGGCTCGAGCCCGACGACGCAGTGCCAGACTGCGTCGTGCCACGCGGGGAGCGACGGCGCGGAAGCGGCAGCAGCAAGCGGTCTGGCCGCGCTCAATCCGGCGTCGGCGGCACGTAACCAACGGGCTGATCAGCACCCTCGCCGAAGAAGAAGCGCTCCATTTGCCGTGCCAGGTATTTGCGGGCGTTGGCATCGGCCAGGTTGAGCCGGTTCTCATTGACCAGCATGGTCTGGTGTTTCAGCCAGCCTTGCCAGGCTTCTTTCGAGACGTTGTCGTAGATGCGCTTACCGAGTTCGCCGGGGTAGGGGGCGAAGTCCAGGCCTTCCGCCTCGCGGCAGAGTTTGACGCAATTCACCATGCGAGTCATGAGTTTTCCAGTCGATTGAAAGAGGGGACCATACGCAACGGCAGTACGGAACGACAAGACGCAAGGGCCGTGCGGCCGGGTGCAGTTCGGGCAGTTCAGACCAGACGCTTGACCAGCACGCGCGAGCGGCGCTGGTCGTCGTAGCGCTGGCTGCGTTCGGGGGGGAGCCAGTCGCGCTCCACCGGCACGAAACCGCGCTTGATGAACCAGTGCATGGTACGGGTGGTGAGCACGAAAATACTCTGCAGTCCGGCAGCGCGGGCTTGCAACTCGATACGTTTGAGAATGCGCTCGCCGTCGCCCTGGCCCTGTGCGGAAGGATCGACCGTGAGCGCGGCCATCTCGCCGGTCTTGTGCTCCGGATAGGGATACAGCGCGGCGCAGCCGAAGATGACGCCGTCGTGCTCCAGCACGGTGTAGTTGGCGATGTCACGCTCGATTTCCGTGCGGCTGCGCTTGACCAGCACACCTTGATCTTCGAGGGGCTCGATGAGCTGCAGGATGCCGCCGACGTCATCCGCCGTGGCTTCGCGAAGATGCTCCAGATGCTCGTCGGCAATCATCGTGCCCACGCCATCGTGGGTGAACAACTCCAGCAGCAGGGCACCGTCGAGGGCGTAGGGAATGATGTGGGCGCGGTCCACGCCCCCGTGCACCGCGCGCAAGGCATGGCGCAGGTAGAAGGCGGTGTCGGTGGGCTGCTGCGGGTCGGGCAGACGGGCGAGCAGGGCCTCGGCCTGGGCCACGGTGAGTTCGGGCAGCAGGTGGTGGTCTTCGCCCACGACACCGTCCACTTCCGTGACGAGCACCAGTTTCTGCGCCTTGACGGCCGCGGCGACGCTGCTGGCCACGTCTTCCATGCTGAGGTTGAAGGCCTCGCCGGTGGGCGAGAAGCCGAAGGGCGACATCAGCACCACGGCGCCGTATTCCAGCGCGCGCTGAATGGTCGGGGCGTCCACCTTGCGCACCAGGCCGGTGTGCTGGAAGTCCAGGCCGTCGATCACCCCCACCGGGCGGGCAGTGATGAAATTGCCCGACACCACGCGCAGCGACGCACCGGCCATGGGCGTGTTGGGCAGGCCTTGCGAGAAGGTCGCCTCGATCTCGAAACGCAACTGCCCGGCCGCCTCTTGCGCCG
>DAIAZB010000706.1 GCA_027443745.1 Thiomonas sp.
ATGGCTTTGCGCGGCGGCGGATCGATGAAGGGAAACAGCTCGATCCCCTCCAGCCCCAGCGCCCGCATGCGCAGAATCACCGCAGCGAGCGAGGAGCGCAGGATTTCGGGGTCGGTGAAACGTGGGCGGGCGTTGAAATCCGCGACGCCACCGAAGCGCTGCGCAAGCACCATCTCGACACCGCGCGGCGCGGCGTCGACATCCTGCCGCTGTACGCGCGCCTGTCGCAGGCCGAGCAGGACCGCGTGTTCCAAAGCGGTGGCGGACGGCGCGTGGTGCTGGCGACGAACGTGGCGGAAACCTCGCTCACGGTGCCGGGCATCCGCTACGTGATCGATGCCGGCAGCGCGCGGGTGAAGCGCTACAGCTACCGGCAGAAGGTCGAGCAGTTGCAGGTCGAGCCGGTCAGCCAGGCGGCGGCCAACCAGCGCGCGGGGCGCTGCGGCCGCGTGGCCAACGGCATCTGCATCCGGTTGTATGACGAGGCCGATTTCAACGCCCGCCCACGTTTCACCGACCCCGAAATTCTGCGCTCCTCGCTTGCCGCGGTGATTCTGCGCATGCAGGCCCTGGGGCTGGAGGGGGTCGAGCAGTTTCCCTTCATCGACCCGCCACCGCGCAAAGCCATTGCCGACGGCTACCAGTTGCTCGCCGAACTGGGTGCGGTGGATGCGCAAAACCAGATCACCGAGGTGGGCCGCGAGCTTGCCCGCTTGCCGCTGGATCCGCGCCTGGGCCGTATGGTTCTGGAAGCGCGCCGGCTTGGTGCCTTGCATGAAGTTCTGATCATCGCCGCCGCCCTCGCCGTGCAAGACCCGCGCGAGCGCCCAGCCGACAAACAGGAAGCAGCCGACACCGCCCATCGCCGCTTCGTCGAGGGCACGTCCGAACTGGCGGGCTGGCTGAAGCTCTGGGCGCATTACCACGCGCTGGTGGCGCATAAAAAATCCAACCGCAAGCTGTACGATCAGTTGCGCGCTGAGTTCCTCTCACCCATGCGCATGCGCGAGTGGCACGACATCCACAGCCAGTTGCTCACCGTGGCGGCGGAGCAGGGGTGGCGGGTCGATCCAAGTCAAGCGCCGGGCCGCCAGTCGCCAGAGTCGACTGGCCTTCGTGCCGTCCAAGCCCGCGCAGGCGGGCTTAGAGCCGCGGCGCTCAGCCCCAAGTCTGACTTGCCCCCTCGGGGGGCGGGAGCCGCGAGGGGCGACCTCGGAGCGGTTCCAGCTCTTGCGGCCAGTGATGAAAACATCCACCTCAGCCTGCTGGCCGGTCTGCTCGGCAATGTCGGCTGCAAGGCGGATGACGGGCCGCATTATTTGGGCGCGCGCGGCATCAAATTCCTCATCCATCCGTCATCGCCCATCGGCCGCAAGGCCGGGCGCTGGGTGATGGCGGCGGAACTGGTGGAAACGACGCGGTTGTACGCGCGCGGCGTGGCGCGCATCGAGCCGTCGTGGATCGAGCGCGTCGGCGCGCACCTGCTGCAGAAAACCCTGCTGGAGCCGCATTGGGAAAAGACGCCGGCGCAGGTGGTGGCGTTCGAGCGTGCCACGCTGTATGGCCTGGTGGTCTACAACCAGCGCCGCCTCGACTTCGGCCGCGTGAATCCGGCGCAGGCACGCGAGCTGTTCGTCCGCCACGCCCTGGTGGAGGGCGAGTGGGATTGCCGCTGGCCGTTTTTTGCCCACAACCGCAAGCTCATTACCCAGGTCGAGGCGCTGGAAGACAAGGCGCGGCGGCGCGACGTGCTGGTGGACGAAGCCTTGATCGAAGCCTTTTACGAGCGATTCATTCCAGCCGACGTGTTTGGCGGCACCAGCTTCGACACCTGGTATCGCCAGGCCAGCAAGGCCCAGCCGCGCCTGCTGTTTCTGGAGCGCGAGGCCCTGATGCGCCACGAAGCTGCCGGCATCACCACCGAGGCCTTCCCCATGCGCCTGCGCATCGGTGCGCTGGAGTTGCAGCTGGCCTACAGCTTCGATCCTGGTGGCACGCGCGACGGCGTGACGGCCACCGTACCGCTGGCCGCGCTCAACCAGATTCCCGAGCAGCGCCTGGCCTGGCTGGTGCCCGGCATGCTGGCCGACAAGCTCACCGCGCTGCTCAAGAGCTTGCCGCAAAAACTGCGCTCGCGCCTGGTGCCGCTGCCCGACACCGTGCGCCGCTTCGCTGCGACCCTGAGCACGCCCGAACGCTACGCCCAGGGCGAGTTGCTCGACGCGGTGCGGGCCCTGGTACGTGAGCACACCGGGCTGATTCCGCGCCCGGAAGACTTCAAGCTCGACACCCTGGGTCCGCATGTGCTGTTCAACCTGCGGGTGATCGACCCGCAAGGCCGTCAACTGGGCATGAGCCGCAACCTCAGCCGTTTGCGCGTCGATCTCGCCGATGCTGCCCGCACCGCATTCCAGGACGCCGTGCGGTCGCAAAGCGCGCAGGACGTGGAACTGGATTCGGCGAACGGCCTTGATGCGCTACCGATGGCGCTGGCCGAGAGCCGTACGCATCCGCGCGACATTCGGCCGGCCGAGGCCCGCGCTCCGGCCTCGGCGCAGGGCGAACCGCGCTACACCGACTGGACGTTTGGCGAACTCCCCGAGCTGCTGGAAATGCGTCGTGGGCAGCAAACCCTGGTGGGCTTTCCGGCCCTGATCGACCGAGGTGACCATGTGCAGTTCGACGTGTTCGACACCCCTGAGGCGGCAAGCCGGGCGCACCGCGAAGGCCTGCGACGCCTGTTCGCGCTGCAACTGCGCGAGCCGTTGAAGGCTGCCGAGAAAAACCTGCCGGGTTTCCAGCAGGCCGCCATGCAGTACATGCCGCTGGGCTCGGCCGATGATTTGCGCCGGCAAATCCAGGACGCCGCGCTCGACCTGGCGTTTCTTGCCGACCCGTTGCCGGCGAATGCCGCCAGCTTCGCCGAGCGTCTCGCCGCCGGCCGTCCGCGGCTGCAGTTGCTGGTGCAGGACATGGGCCGTCTGGCCGCAACCATCCTCGCCGAATGGCATGCCGCCAGCAAGAAGCTCGTTGCCTTCAAACCGCAAGCGACGCTGCATGCCGACATCATCGCGCAGCTCCAAGCCCTGCTGCCCAAGCGCTTCATGCTCGAGTTGCCCGCCTCCCGGCGCGCGCATCTGCCGCGCTACCTCAAGGCGGTGCAACTGCGCCTGGACAAGTTTCGCGCCGACCCTGCGCGCGACACGCAGCGCCAGGCCGAGATGGCGCCTGTGCTGGCGCGGCTCAGGCGCGAACTGCAGCAGGCGCAACAGGGGGGTGCCAGCCCCGACCCGCGACTCGTGGAGCTGCGCTGGATGCTGGAGGAGTTGCGTGTCGCCCTGTTCGCGCAGGAATTGCGCACGCCCACGCCGGTGTCGGTCAAGCGCGTGGAAAAGGCCTGGGACCAGTGGCGGGCGTAAGCCCGGTGAGGTGAGCCGCCGCGGATGGCCAGGCGTGGGGTGTGGCGCTGTTGCACTTCGATGGCCCGTGATTACCCTTAAAACATGACGAGTCGTTACCGCGTTCACATTTCGTCACTGAGATTCTGTCGCGTTTGAATCTAACCTTTGACGAATAAGCGCGACCGGCATCACTCGCCCGAAGCGCCAACCATCTGCGGAGATCCCGCAGCATTCAACTTTGGAGACGACATTCATGTCCAAGCCCAACTCGGTGCGCAAGCTCGGGCCGCTGCAGGTCATCCTGCTGGCGATTCCCTGCGTTGCCGTGCTCATCGTGCCCTATTTCAACGTGCTCGAACCCAGTCTCTTCGGCATTCCCTTCTTCTACTGGTGGCAAGTGATATGGGTGCCGTTGTCCGGTGTGTTCATCGCCATCGTCTACAAGATGGTCGTGCCAGCAGGTAGCGGGGACTGAACGTCATGAACATCATTGCAACCGTCGTTTTCATCGGTCTGTTTCTGTTCATCACCGTGCTGGGTTTCGTCTCGGCGCACTGGCGCAAGGGCGACATGTCGCACCTGCACGAGTGGGGCCTGGGTGGGCGCCGCTTCGGAACGTGGATCACCTGGTTCCTCATCGGCGGTGATCTTTACACCGCCTACACCTTCATCGCCGTGCCGGCCCTGGTGTTCGGTGCCGGCGCCCTGGGCTTCTTTGCGCTGCCCTACACCGTGCTGGTGTACCCGCTGGTGTTTGCCATCCTGCCCCGACTGTGGATGGTGGCGCGCAAGCACAACTACATCACCGCGTCGGACTTCATCGCCGGGCGTTACAACAGCCCGGGGCTGGCGTTGGCGATCGCCGTCACCGGCATCGTTGCCACCATGCCCTACATCGCGTTGCAACTGGTGGGTATCCAGGTGGTCATCGGCGGCCTGGGCTTCCCCACCGGGCAAGGGCTGATGGGCGAACTGCCGCTGATCATCGCCTTCGTCATTCTGGCGGCGTTCACCTACACCAGCGGCCTGCGGGCGCCAGCGTCCATCGCCGTGGTGAAAGACCTGCTGGTTTACATCACGGTGATCGCGCTCATCGTCATCGTGCCGATCAAGATGGGCGGCTTCGGCAACATCTTCGCTGCCATTCCGGCGAAAAAGTTGCTGCTGCCGCCGATCAAGGACGGCAATACCGGGCTGATGTCGTTCTACGGCACCCTGGCTTTCGGCTCGGCGCTGGCGCTCATGCTCTACCCGCATGCCACCACCGCGGTGCTTGCCGCCAAGGGCCCCAACACCCTGCGGCGCAACTGGGTGTTCCTGCCGGCGTACTCCTTCGTGCTGGGCTTGATCGCCATGCTCGGCTATGTGGCCTATGCCTCCGGCATCGCCAAACTGCCTGACCTGGCACCGTACTTCAAGCAGTACGGCCCGCAGTTCGCCATGCCCGGTCTGCTGTTGCACTACTTCCCGAGTTGGTTCGTCGGGGTGGGTTTCGCGGCTGTGGCCATTGGTGCGCTGGTGCCGGCGGCCATCATGTCGATCGCGGCGGCGAACCTGTTCACCCGCAACATCTACAAGCCCTACATCAACCCGCAATGTTCGGCGCAGAAAGAAACCGACATGGCCAAGCTGGTGTCCCTGGTGGTCAAGTTCGGCGCGCTGCTGTTCATCATCTTCCTGCCCTTGACCTATGCCATTCAGTTGCAACTGCTGGGCGGCATTCTCATCCTGCAGACCTTCCCGGCCATCGTCTCCGGCATCTACACCCGCTGGTTCGATGCCAAGGCGCTGCTGCTGGGTTGGGCCGCCGGACTGGCTTGGGGGATCTGGGCGGCCTCGCTCAACGGCTTCAAGACTTCGGGCTATGCGCTGCACCTCGCCGGCATGGTGATTCCGGCCTATATCGGCCTGTATGCGTTGGTCGTGAACTTCGTCGTGGCTGTCATTGCCACCCTCGTGGTTCGGTTCCTGGGCATGACCAACGACAAGGACGCGACGGTCGCGGCCGATTACGCAGGCTGACGGGACGCGCGAGCGCGCGTTGAACGACATCGCCTGACGTCAGTTCAGCAGCACCAAGGGCCGGCCATGTCGGCCCTTGTTTTTTGCGCGCCGTGCTCACGCATAATCGATCTTCTCTGACGCCTCATCCGACCCCACCCCATGCTGCTCACCGCCACGCTTGTGCTCATCGCCGCGCTCCTGCCCATCGTCGCCGCAGGCATCGCCAAATCCGGGGCCTTCCGCGCCAAGACCAACCGCTA
>DAIAZB010000707.1 GCA_027443745.1 Thiomonas sp.
GGCAAAATGCACTCGTGCTCTTTTTCCAGCTGGCTGTAGGCCAGCCCCAGCGAGCGCAGCAGCTCCACGCGACCCAGCTCAAACCACACCAGATAATTGGCGTAGTACACAATGCCCATCTGGTCCGTCTCGGCATAGCGCACGCGCACCTGGTGCGTATTCACGGGCATCCGCAGTTCTTCCTCAGCGCCGCTCAGGGCCTGGCTCGGGTGAAGATCGGCAGCTTCGTCACGTCGTTGAAGATGATGAAGGCGAAGAACATCACCAGCATCACAAAGGCCGCCTGGTAGATGCGCTCCTTCACGTTGATGCTGATATCGTGGCGCAGGCCGCTCTCAATGAGCAGCAGCAGAATCAGGCCACCATCCAGAATCGGGAATGGCATCAGGTTCACGATTCCCAGGTTCAGGCTGATTTCGCCTGCCAGGTAAAACTTCGAGTACCAGCCCTTGGTCTCCGCCACATCGCCGGCCATGCGCGCGATGCCCACCGGTCCGGCCAGTTGATTCGCCGGCACCTTGTGCATCACGATGCGCTCCAGCATCTGCACAATCAGCATCGATCCGTCCACGCAGAACTGCCCGGACTTCCGGACCGCTTCACCGAACGGCATGGGCGCGTTGCGAATCTTCGGCGGAACCGCCAGAAATCCCAGCTTCCAGCCTGTATCCAGCTTTGCCGGTGTGGCCATGATCGGCCCGATCGTTGCCCCGTTGCGCTGCACCATCAGCGCCATCGGCTTTCCCTGACCCTCCTGCATGTAAGCCAGCAGGGTTGTCACCGTGTGAAAGTCGTGGCCATCCACCGAAACAATGGCGTCGCCGCCCCTCAGCCCCGCTTTGTCGGCTGGCGTTCCCGGCGAGATCGACTGAACCCCAATCGGCCCGCGCATGTACTGCGGCAGCATCCCTGCAAGATCGTCGCCGGTCACTTCTGCAGGCAAATGCATTGAGAGCGCAAAAGCCGTGCCGCCCCGGTCCACCGTCACAGGCACCGTCTGGTTTCCATCCACCGACATGTGTCCGAAGACCTGGTCCCAACCCGGATTCGCCACCGAATCAAACTGCGTGATCGTGTCACCTGGCTGGATTCCCGCCTGCGCAGCGGCAGACCCCGGCACCACCCACTCCACCGTGGATGTCTTCACATCATGCGCCGGAACTTCGTTGATCCAGCCGAAGTAAAACGCCATGGCCACAAAGGCCAGCACAAAATTGGCAGCCGGTCCAGCCAGGCCAATCAACATGCGCTGCCAGCGCGGGTGCGCGATGAAGGAGCCTGGGTCGTTCTGCAGGCTGGGCCCGCCACCCTCCCCGGCATGCGCCTCCTCGCTCGGGTTCTCACCCGTCATCTTCACGTAGCCACCGAAGGGCAGCAAGCAGACCTTGTAATCCGTATCGCCGCGCTTGATGCCGAACAGCCGCGGGCCAAAGCCGACTGAAAAAGCCTCGACGCGCACGCCACACAGCTTGGCCACCGCAAAATGGCCAAACTCGTGAACCACCACCATGATCCCGATCAGAACAATGAAGGCAGCGGTGGAAACCAG
>DAIAZB010000708.1 GCA_027443745.1 Thiomonas sp.
GCGCGACGGCCGATTGCTCGGCCTGGTGCACTTCCTGTTTCACCGCAGCACCACGCTGATTGCGCCGACTTGTTACTTGCAAGACCTCTACACCCAGGAAGAGACGCGCGGCCAGGGAGTCGGCCGCGCCCTCATCCAGGCGGTGTACGAACGCGCAGCGGCGGCGGGCTCGCAGCGCGTGTATTGGCTCACGCACGAGACCAACCACGTCGCCATGCGGCTCTACGACCAGGTTGCCGAGAAGTCCGGGTTCGTGGTCTATCGCAAGGTGCTCTGGCGGCCGGCGGCATGCGCTGCATGCCAGCGGCTCCTCTTGGGGCCGGTCCCCGCAAGCCGGAATTCGTAACCTCAGGCCTGAGCGACCAAGGCCAGCAAGGCGCCGCCCAGCGTCACACTGGTACCCAGCAGCATGGCCTCGCTGAACCCCACGCCCGCGCTGCTGCTCGCCGCGAACACGCTGCCCTGCACACCCACCCCCAAGGTGGCACCGACCATGCGCGCGGTGTTGATCATCGCCGAGGCGGTGCCGGCGCGGGCGGGTTCCGCCGCCGCCACGGCGCTGGCCAGCACCGGCCCGGTGTTCAGGGCCATGCCCACGCCGGTGAGGAACAAACCGACTTCGGCCAGCCACAGACGCTGCCCGGCGTGGGTGCATGCCAGCACGGCGATGCCCGCGCCGATCAGCGTCATGCCACCCGCCATCAGGCGGCGCGTGCCGAAGCGCACGCTCCACGGCCCCGAGCGGTGTGACAGCGCGACGAAGGCCAGCGACATCGGCAACAGCGCCAGGCCCGCGCCGGTGGCGTCCAGCACGCCACCGCGCAACCAGCTCTGCGGCAGCAGGAACAGCACGCCGTACATGCCGAAGGTCATCGCCATCGCGACGCCATTGGCCACCGCCAGCCCGGCGTTGCGCAGCAGCGGCAAGGGGATCATCGCCCCTGCGCCCGTGCACCGCTCGGCGTGCACGAACAGCAGCGCCGCGACCGCGCTCGCGGCCACAGCGGGCAGCATGAAGCGATGCACGATCGCGGCCACCGCCAATCCCGTCAGCGCGAGACCGCCGAACAACTGCCCTGGCAGATCGACGCGCCGCCCTTGCGCATCGCTTGACTCGGGAATGGCGCGCGGCGCCCACCCCAGCACCGCCAGACCCAACGGCACGATCAGCAAAAACACGCTGCGCCAGCCCGCCGTCTGAATCAGCCAGCCGCCCAGGGTCGGGCCGATGGCCAGCGCCGCACCATTGGTACCGGCCCACACGCCGATGGCGTGCGCACGCTCGTGCGGGTCGGCCCAGATGACGCGGATCAGTGCCAGGCTGGCGGGCAGCAGCAACGCGGCGCCGATGCCGGCCAGCCCACGACCTGCGATCAGCGCCGCGATATTGGGCGCAAGCCCGGCGAGCAGCGAGCCGAGGACGAACACCGCAGCGCCCGACTGCAGAACGCGCCGCCGCCCGAGCAGATCGGCCAGGGTGCCGCCGGTCATCAGCAGCGCGGCATAGCTCAGGTTGTAAGCATCCACCACCCATTGCAGCGCCGGCAGCGGCGCGTGCAGGCCGACGCCGATGGCGTGCACCGCCAGATTGACCACCGAGGTGTCCACCTGGGCGATGAGCACCGCCAGGCACAGAATGAACAGGATGACGCGGCGATTGGTGGGCGGGGTGGTGTGCGTGGTGGTGTTGCGGGGCATGGCGCATGAGGTTTGCGTGGGCAGGCCGCCATCGTCGGCCGATCCGTTGCGCCATGCTTCGGCGCGCGCCGAAGTGTGCCGCGCGTGTTGCGGCCACAATCGCGGCATCGCAACCGTGGACACAGGGGGCCGCCATGACCCAGGACCTCGACATCGCCCGCATCGCCGCGCTGGTGGGCGAACCGGCGCGCGCCGCCATGCTGCTGGCGCTGGGCGATGGCCGCGCGCTGCCCGCGGGCGAACTGGCGGCATGCGCCGGGGTGAGCGCGGCCACCGCCAGCGGCCATCTCGGCACGATGCGCGACGCGGGGCTGCTCGACGCGAAGCAGCAGGGCCGCCACCGCTACTACCGGCTGGCGTCGGCGCAGGTTGCCGCGCTGCTGGAATCGCTGATGCTGGTGGCGGCGCAGAACCCGGCGCGCGTGGCGACCTCTCGCGTCGATCCGCTGCTGCAAGCCGGGCGCACCTGCTACAGCCACCTCGCCGGGCGCCTGGGCGTGGCCATCTGCGACGCCCTGATCGCCCGCGGGGGCCTGCAGGTCGACGACGATATTGCCCACTTCAGCGCGCAAGGCATCCGCCTGCTGGACGATTTCGGCATGGATGTCCGGCACCTGCACCGCCATCCCATGGCAAAAACCTGCATCGACTGGAGCGAGCGCCGCCATCACCTCAGCGGCCCCACCGGCGTGGCGATCGACCGCCGCTGTCTGGAACTCGGCTGGGTGCGGCATCATCTCGACAGCCGCGCGGTGAGCGTCACTGCGGCGGGTGGGCGAGGCTTGCACAACTGGCTCGGCATCGACCTGCGCGCCAGTTGATGCAACAAGGGTGAAGGCGGCAGGAACTGGGCGGGCGTAAGGGTCGTTCGTCATCTGGTCCCCCTGCCGGACAGACCCAGCGTCACAATACCCCCATGCTCGAAACTCTCGCATCCCCCTTGCGCCAGGCGCTGGCGCGGCAAGTGCGCAGCCTTGCCGGCGACAGCCGCGCCGCGCTCGACTTCACCCAGCCCGTGGGAGATCCCGGGTGGTTCGGCCCCGACTCGGTGGCCTGGCGCGTGCATGCCGA
>DAIAZB010000709.1 GCA_027443745.1 Thiomonas sp.
TGCGCCGCATGTTGCGCGTGCAGATCGACGACGCCATCGAGGCCGACCGCGTCTTCACCATGCTCATGGGCGACGATGTGGAACCGCGTCGGGACTTCATCGAAACCAACGCGCTGCGCGCGGCGAACCTGGACGTGTAGGTGTAGGTTCTCATCTGAGTTGCCAAAATCCTCACACTTGCCAAAAAGTCACCGGTCGGTCAGGGGACTTTTACCTTGGAATCGGTGAGAGGGACACCATGGTGCGTGAAGGCCATCGAGTTGGCTGCTGGGCTGACTAAGCCCAGATGGCGCGATTTCTGAAGCCTCACGACTTTTTCTCGCTAGCGCTGCGTGGTGGCTTTTCGCCCAAGCTGACGTACCAATGGCGAGCGACCTTCGCGGTTCATCTTCCGCAACGAGGGTCTCTTGATGGCGATATTCCAGTGCGACCTGAGCTTCGACGGCTCTGGAGCGCCGTTGCCTCCGAGTCCAGCCCCTAGTTGTGAAGATTCAATAGATTGTTGCGGGTGTTCACCCTGTTGGGTTTTGAGAGACCGGCAATCACCAACCCAACCTTGCAGTTGCTTGCCGACATCCTGGGATTCACTGGCTATGCTGCTGCCTGTTTGATGCCCATCACCTGCCTGCCGGAGGTGATTGCGGTGGAGATCGTGAACGACCTCGAAGCAGTGCTGGAGCAGTTTCGGCTGATGGCCACGGACCTTGCCGAGGCTGAACTCGAGGCTTGAGCTTCGCGCCCGCGCCGTGGGCAAGCACCGCTGAAGAAGCCCGGTTCACATGATGCGCATCATGCCAGGTAGCGCAGCGCAGCATGACCAGGAGGGGTTGGGACTGATCGGTTCCGCTTCGCCCTGCCAAAGGAACCCGATGAGCGGCGCTTCGCTGAACCGACTCGTCTTCACATCCATCACGCTCCAAGTTGATGGACCCCACGACCCTCATCGCGGCGTGGATGACGGCGGGCAGGAATGTTGAATGGTTAGTGCAAAAGTTAAATTGATGGATAAGCAAAAATTATTAATTAGACGAGATGGCGCGCGACATGAATACTGCGGCTCAAGCGTAGGTCGTGGCGGATTCGCCCCCCCCGCGTTTTAGGCAACAAGAACATCATGGAGACAAACAATGTGCCCCACCTTGCTCAGTCAGGCCTCACCGGGCCTGCATCGCCTTTGTTCGGCCGTTCAGAAGCCCCCCGATAGGCATGCTCTCCGAAGGCGACCTGGCCCGCCGGTCCGATTCCACCCGATGCAGTCGTCGCATCGCACCCGCAGCGACGATGAAGACGACGCGCAGTTGGGGGCGATTTGTGGCGAGACCAAGTCAAGAAATTCCGTTACAAGCCAGGTCGCACGCAAAACAAGGCCGTCAGCCCACACACTGCTGATCGCCAAAGCCCACGGGCAACAAGATTCAGGGGACTTCCCATCATGAGTTCAATCAGCACCACTCCCAGCCTGAGGAGCGGCTCGAAAGCTGTGCAGACAAAGCCCAGCATTGCCGCGCGGATCGACCGCCTTCCCGCCTCCAAGCCACTTTGGGTCATCGTCGCTCTGCTAGCCCTGGGCGGCTGGTTCGAGTTCTATGTCACTTTCTTTCTTGGCTACGTGGCACCAGGGATGATCAAGGCCGGGCTGTTCAGCCCGACTTCGCTGGGGCCATTGTCCGCTCTCAGCACGATCCAATTTGCAGGCTTTGGAACCTTCGTGTTCGCAACCTTCAGCGGACTTTGGGTGGGAACAATCTTCGTCAGCCAGTTGCTTGACTATTTCGGGCGCAGAGCCGTCTTTACATGGGCTTTGCTGTGGTATGTGGCGTGCAGTGCCATCATGGCTTTTCAGTCCAACGGTTTCACCATCGATATCTGGCGTTTTCTCAGCGGTATCGGGATTGGTGTCGAGTTCACGACCATCGATACCTATCTCGCCGAGATGACCCCTCGCCATATGCGGGGCAAGGCCTTCGCGGTGCAACAGACGATCTCGTTCTTGGCGGTGCCGTTCGTCGCCTTCGTTTCCTGGTTACTGATCCCGATCTCGCCTTGGGGCTTCGACGGGTGGCGCTGGGTGGTGCTGATCGGCACGGTCGGGGCCGTGGCCGTATGGTTCCTGCGGCTGCGATTGACGGAAAGCCCACGCTGGCTCGCCAAACAGGGTCGCCACGAGGAGGCCTCGCGCATCGTTGACGCACTGGAGGCCCGCGTCCAGCAGGCAACCGGCCAGCCGCTTCCGCCCCCCATCGAGGGCTTGGCGGACGAAGAGGGCAAGGGTACGTATGCGGAGATGTTTCGTGCTCCATACCTGCGCCGTGTGGTCATGTTGTCGTTGTTCAACCTTGCGGGGGCCTTCAGCTATTACGGCTTTGCGGCTTGGGTCCCGACCCTGCTCGCGCAGCGCGGAATCAACATCACCCACAGTCTTGAGTACGCGTTCATCATCGCGTTCGCGAATCCCGTCGGCCCGATCCTCGGCACTCTCATCGCGGAGCGCTGGGAGCGCAAATGGATCCTGTGCTGGGGACTTACGGGCATGATGGTCTTCATGTTCGCCTTCGCCCAGGCCTCGTCGCCGCCTGCCCTCATCGTGTTCGGGGTGTTGTTCACGCTCAGCGCGAACATCCAGGCCTTCGCCAGCCATAGCTACCAATCGGAGATTTTTCCTACCCGATTCCGCATGCGGGCGGTGGGCTTCGTCTGGTCCTGGCTGAGGATTTCGTCGGCATTTTCTGGACTCATCGTCGGCGCCGTGCTGGTGTCCGGCGGAGTATTCGGTGTTGCCGTTCTGATGGGAACCACGACGGTCTTGCAGATCCTGCTGATCGCGCTGTTGGGGCCGCGCTCGACCGGTTTGTCACTCGAGCAGATCAACGCATAGGCGTCGCCGAGGCCGGACTGCCCCCGGCCCGGCCTTCCGCGCGGATGGCCCTCGCCCGCGGGTTCACCCTTCGAGCCCACGCTGCCCAGCGTTTGCCATATGCGTGATCAACTGCTCGGCGGCCGGCGAAAGGTAGCTGCTGTTGCGGTAGGTCGCGACGAGCTTGCGGCGCATCGTCGTTTCACGCAGGCGCACCTCGCACAGCTCGGCGTTCTGCGAATTCGGACCCAGGTGACGACGGGAAACAAAGCTGAGCAGTCCGGTCTTCGCGATCAAGGTCGGCAGCATCAGCAGCATCGTGCTCTCGATCTGGACGACCGGACGCGGCAGATGCTTGCGGTCGAATGCGTGGTCGAGCCAATCCCTCGTGGGCGCGCCGGAGGTTTGGAGCACCCAGCGATAGCGTGTCAGGTCCTTCATGGTCGGGAGGCCCTGCAGGATCTCATGTTGAGAGCTCGCGGCAACCACGATCTGATCCTCCGCCAAAACGACGGATTTGAGGCCTTCATCCACGCCAACCTCGCTGCCCACGGCCAAGTCCAGTTCGCCCGCGCGAAGCATGGGTTTAAGCGAGTCGATCAATCCGATCACGACTTTCACGGTGAGTGCGGGCGCCTCGGCGAGCAGCGCCCGCATGGCGTCCGGCAACAAGAATTGGGCCGCTGTAGGGACGATGCCGATGCGCACGTGCCCAGACAGGCCACGGCCAAGATCGTCGATCTCACGCTCGGCGTCGCGCAAATCGAGTCGCATGCGCTGAGCCCATTTGAACAGCACCCGGCCCGCACTCGTGAGCTGAATTCCACGGCCCGATCGTTCGAACAACGGAGCTCCGCAGGCGGCTTCCAGTCGTCGCACAGCACTGGTCAAGGCTGGTTGCGTGCGGTGAAGCTGTTCGGCCGCCTTGCTGACGTGCTGGAGCTCGGCAATGACCTCGAAGTAGCGCAGGTCGCGCAGATCTATAGCAAAAGTCATTTTGATGGGTCCAGAAAAATTATCAATTGGACGCCATGGTAAGCGCGTCGAATACTGGGAGTCACAACGAAATCGCGGTCCCCTTCGACGGTCAATGTCCGATCCGCGACGACATCACGGAGACAAACCATGCGCTTGACTCGACGCAGGCTCATCGGGCTCGCAGCCGCTTCCCACGAGGGCGCGGCGCGCGCAGCGGTGGATCCGACGCCCGGCAGCATCGACCTTGACAAGGTCTCCGGTGTCCCAATGGGTTGAGTGTCCTCAACACGCGTTGCGGGGCAAGTCCCGTGCGCCATTCTTCAGGAGAAAATTTTTATGAGCCATGCAGCAGTGATCCCCGATGTCGTGCGCGACTTCGAACGTGTCGACGCCGATGTTGTTCGCAAGGCCTCGGCGTACGCCGCATCGATTCTGGCAGACGTGGCGGGACGGCGCGGCGCTTTGAGCGGGCGCATTGCGCCGCTCGCTTCTTCGGTCCGCTTCTGCGGTCCGGCGTTGACCGTCGAGCTTCGCCCCGGGGACAACCTCATGATCCATGTGGCGCTGGCGCTGGCCAAGCCCGGCGACGTGATCGTGGTCGACGGCAAAGGCGACCTGACTTCCGCGTTGATGGGCGAGATCATGACCCAGCAGTGCATCGCTCTGGGCGTCGCGGCGGTGGTCATCGACGGTGCCGTGCGCGACTCGGAGGCGATCCGCGCACTGGGTTTTCCGATGTACGCCGCCGGCTTGAATCCGAACGGTCCGACCAAATCCGTGCCTGGGCGGCTGAATCACCCGATTTCGATCGGGGGCGTCACGGTCCACCCAGGCGATCTGGTGGTGGGCGATGCCGACGGCGTCGTCGTCGTGGAGCGTCTCAAGGCCGCCTCCTTGCTGGCGCTGGCCGATGAGAAGGTCGCCTCCGAATCCCGCCGCATTGCCGACATTAAGAGTCGCAAGGCACTGCGCCCGGGATGGTTGGACGGCGCGCTGCGCGCCGCTGGGATGCTGAGCGAGGGAGAGACGCTGTGAGCCTAGCGGGCAAGCAGGCCATCCTGGTGACCGGCGCCGACCTTGCCAAACAGGCACTTGCCCTGCTCGGCGGCTATGAGGTCGTGTATGCCGGCAAGGCTCCCACGGAGGACGATCTCGTGGCGCTGTGCGAGCGCTGGGATCCGGTCGCCATCATTGTTCGCTACGGGCGGATTGGCGAGCGCGTGATTGCTGCCGCGCCGTCGCTGAAGGTCATCTCCAAGCACGGAAGTGGAACCGACACCATCGACAAGGTGGCGGCCGCCAAGCGCCGGATCCAGATTGCCGCCGCGGCCGGTGCCAATGCCGCCGCCGTGGCGGAGCAAGCCCTGGCGCTGATGCTGGCCTGTGCGAAATCGGTCGTGCATCTGGACGCACGCATGCGCGCTGGACATTGGGACAAGCCGACCCACAAGAGTCTCGAACTTGCAGGCCGTACGCTGGGCCTGGTCGGTCTTGGCGCCATCGGCTTGCGCATGGCGCGCATGGCTCATGCGATGGAGATGAACGTGATCGGTTTTGACCCCTATGCATCGAATATGCCGGCGTACATCAGGGCAGTCGACCTTGAAGCCATATGGACGGATTCGGAGGTCATTTCCTTGCACTGTCCGCTCACCCAGGAGAACGCCGGTTTTGTGAACGCGCATGCGTTGGCGCGATGCAGGCGTGGCGTGATGCTGGTGAACACCGCGCGCGGTGGGCTTATCGACGAAGCAGCACTGCTTGCCGCCCTGCACTCCGGCCAGGTGGCGGCGGCGGGGCTGGACACCTTCGAGTCCGAACCTCTAGGGCCTGGGAACCCGTTCGTCGCCGAGGAGAACCTTGTGCTCAGTCCTCACATCGGCGGTATCACAAGCGACGCCTACGTGAACATGGGCGTGGCCGCCGTGAAGAACGCACTGGCCGTGCTCGTGGGTTGACCACGAGCGCCCGCGTGTCATGCATTCGATCAACAGTGCCGAGCTTCCACAGGGCGCCTGTGACAGTCACATGCACGTCTATGACGCGAGCTTTTCGACGGTGCCGGGCGCGCGCCTCACGCCGCCCGATGCGTCGATCGAGGACTACCTGCGCATCCAGGCCCGGCTCGGTTTGCAGCGGGCCGTGGTGGTGACTCCGTCGACCTACGGAACCGATAATCGCTGCGCCCTTCGGGCTGTGGCGCGTCTCGGCGCGCGGGCTCGAGGGATCGCCGTGGTCACAGGCAGCGTCACCGAGCAGGAGTTGCGCGATCTGCACGCTGGCGGCGTGCGTGGCATTCTCTTCAATCAGGCCTTGAGTGAAGTCACGACGCTGGACGATCTGGAGGGGTTGGCCGAACGCATCGCCCCTTGGGGGTGGCACGTGCAACTGTTGCTGCGCGCAGCGGATCTTCCGCGGCTGGAAGGGCGCTTGCGCGATTTGCCCGTGCCCGTCGTGTTCGATCACCTCGGACGGCTGCCCCCGCCTGCCATGAAACACCCGGCGTTTCCCGTGCTGCAGCGGCTGCTCGCCGCCGGAGGCGCATGGGTGAAGTTGTCTGGTGCCGATCTCGGCGGCGATATGGCCGATGCGCGGGGCCTGATCGAGCACTTCGTCAGCGTCTGGCCGGATCGCTCGCTCTGGGGCAGCAACTGGCCTCATCCGACGAGCAGCGCCGGATGGCACCCCATGCCTGACGATGGCCAACTCCTGGAGGAACTGCTCGCGGCAGTCCGCAGCCCAGCCGTGGTGGAGTGCATTCTCGCCGTCAACCCGTCGACGCTTTACGGGTTTTCAGAACACGAGGGAGGAGCATGAACTCGAGTACACGACGCCATCTCGTGACGGCCGCATTGGCGGCGCCTGTCATGCTCGCGGCAAAAGCCCAATCGAACTGGCCTTCCCGGTCGATCGACTACGTCGCGCCCCACCTGCCCGGCGGGACGACCGACATCCTCGGTCGCTCCATCGCTCAGGGCATCGCGGCAGGATTTCGCCAGTCGGTCACCGTGGAGAACAAGCCCAGCGCGACGGGCACGATCGGCGGCGCCTTCGTGACTTGCGCAAGGCTCGATGGCTACACGATCTTGGGCACCAAGATCGGACCACAGACCATCGTTCCCCATCTCTTGAAGGGTCTGTCCTACGACCGACTCACCGCCTATGCACCGGTCGTGCTGGTGGGAACGATGCCGCAGGTGCTCGTCGTGGCACCGCACTCGGCCTTTCACAGCGTGCAGGATCTGGTTGTAGCCGCAAGGCAGAAGCCGAGTCAGGTCTCGTTCCTCTCAGGTGGAACCGGAGCCCTCCTGCAGATCCAGGGCCAACTGCTGCGCCTGCAGACAGGCACCCAGATGCTGCATGTGCCTCATAGCAACGACGTTCCAGCGATGCAACGTGCCATGGCCGGTCAGCTGAACTTCGCTTTCCTGCCGCTGCCGGCGGCTCTGCCGCAAGTGCAGTCGAGCAAGTTCTGGGCGCTTGCCGGCGTCAACGGGACGATTGGGCAACCGTCGATCGCCGCACGCCTCGAGCGACTCGGCGTGACCATTGCCGGCGGAACGCCACAAGTTCTCGCCAAACGCCAGTCGGCCGATTATGCCCGGTGGGGCCGTGTCATCAAGGCTGCGCATATCACGATGGGCTGAGCAACGGGACAGCGATCATGAACCGACGCTCTGTTCTCATCGTGGATGCTCGTTTAGGCGCGGCCAAGGCGGCACCGGAGACGATGACCGCCGGAACCGGCGGTCATCGTCTCCCTGCCCGATGCCGGGGGCTTGGGCATGTGGGTACCCAAGCGCACGCCTCCCGCGCTGATTGCCCGACTGGAGAAAGGTCGCCGTGAATTCAAATTTCGAGAAGAGGTGAGCCCACCATGTACCTGATGCACACTCCCGAAGTCCAGGATGCTGAAGTCTTCACGCGCATGCCGGAGCACCTCCGCCGCCACAAGACCGCGAGCGCCTGGGCTACGGCCAACCGGGGAGGGCTGCCAGTCGATTCCTTCCTGGAGGGGCCGGTGTTCGACGCAACTGGAAATCTTTACGTCACAGACATCCCGTTCGGGCGGATCTTCCGCATCGATCCCGCGGGCGACTGGACCCAGATTGCCGAGTACGACGGTGAGCCCAACGGCATGAAGTTTCTGAACGAGCGCGAGCTCGTGATCACGGACTATCGCAATGGCCTCATGCGCTGCGATGTGGCGACCGGCGCGGTGTCGGCCTTGCTGGAGCGACGCAACAGCGAGCGCTTTAAGGGCGTGAACGATCTGGTGTTCGATTCGCAAGGCAACTTGTACTTCACGGATCAGGGGCAGACCGGACTGCACGATCCCACGGGCCGGGTCTTTCGCCTGCGCCCGAACGGATGCCTGGACATGCTTCTGGACACCATACCGAGTCCCAATGGCGTGGCGCTCTCACCCGATGAGAAAGTTCTGTATGTGGCCGTGACACGCGGCAATGCGGTGTGGCGCGCGCCGCTGCACCCGGACGGAAGCGTGTCCAAAGTCAGCGCCTACTTCACGTCCTATGGTCCCAGCGGCCCTGACGGGCTCGCTATGGATACTCAAGGGCGACTGGTGGTCGCCAACCCGGGGCTGGGCTATGCATGGGTTCTCAACACGCGCGCCGAACCTGTCTGGGTGCTGCGCAGTCTGACGGGGCATTCCCTGACGAACATCGCATTCGGTGGTGAGGATCACAAGACCTTGTACTGCACGGAGTCGACGAGCGGCTCGATCCTGCGCTTCAGGCTTGACGTGCCCGGCTTGCCCGTGGCGCGAGGCGATGGCCCCCAGGGTGCTTGAGCACCCGGGACCATGCGCGGCGATGCCTTGCGCAACGATGCGGAGATGATGATCCTGATGGGCTTCGTGATGATTGCGATCGGCTCGACCTACTCGCTGGGGGTCCTGGGAAGGATGGGGCCAGGGTCTTTCCCCGTGGGAGTCGGCATCCTGCTCGCCCTGACCGGGGCGGCGATCATGATCGCGGCGCGGTTGCAGCGGGTTCCGGCCCCCGCTGTCCGGCGCGACTCGCCTCCGGACGAATGGCGCGGCTGGTCGTGCATCGTGGGCGGGCTGCTGGCCTTCATCGTCCTCGGGAGCTACTGGGGTTTCGTGCCGGCCATCGCGGCCATCGTAGGCATTTCCGCCATGGGCGAACGCGCTGACAAGCGCCGTGACGCCGCCTTGCGGTCACGGGCGATGGTGGCGGCTCTGGCGCTCGTGTCCTGGTGTGCGTTGAAAATGACGTTCCCCTTGTATGGATGAGGGCACTCATGAGCGTGATGGCTGAATCGGTGTCGAGCCTGATGCAAGGCTTCGAGATTGCCTTGCAGCCCCACCATCTGTGGTGGGGCTTCGTCGGGGTGCTCATCGGCAACCTCATCGGCGCGTTGCCCGGGCTCGGCGCGCTGACGGCCATCTCAATGCTGTTGCCTCGGACCTACACCATGCATCCGATGCCGGCGGTGCTGATGCTGGCCAAGACTTTCGACGGGTCGATGTACGGCGGTGCCATTCTGCTGAACCTGCCGTCCCACGCTCCGCATGCCGTGACGGCCTCGACGGGCGCCCGAGGGCCCGCGCTAGCAAGGGCGGCACCACGCTCGGTGTGACCATGCTGTCGTCCTTTTTCGCCGCGTCGGTGGGGATCACGGTTATGGTGTTCGCTTCGCCTCGGCTCGTCGCCGTGGCCCTCAAGTTCGGTCCTGCGGATCTGCTCGCGGTCATGCTGCTCGGGCGCTTGGCCGGGGCCACAATGTCCCGCGGATCACCGCTCAAGGGCATCGCCATGACGCTGCTCGGCCTTCCGGTCGGAACCGTGGGGACCGATGTGAACAGAGGAATCCTGCGCTTGACCTTCGGCATGCTGGAATTGGCCGATCGTGTGGAACGGGGCGCCCTCGCGCCGGGCGTGTTCGGCGTGGCGCATTTCCTGCTCCGCGTGAACCGCGTGCACGCGATCCAGTCGAGCGTGATGATGAATCTCGGTTTGCGGGGCGTCATGCCCAGCAAGGCCGACTTGAAGTTCGCGTTCTGGCCCGTGGTTCGCGGTACGCTGGTCGGTGTCTTGTTTGGGGCCATGCCGGGAACAGGGGACCGACCTTGACGACCTTCATCTCCTATGCGCTGGAGCGCCGGGTTTCGTGCCATCCCAAGCGCTTCGGCCAAGGCGCGCTCGAGGGCGTCGCCGCCCCAGAGGCCGCGTCCCATTCCAAGACGCAGGTCGACTTTATTCCCATGATGAGCCTGGGCATTCCGGGTGATGCGGTGATGGCGCTGATCTTCGGCGCGCCGCTCATCCAGGGAGTGCCGTCCGGGCCGGGGATCATCGCCCAGCACGCGGGCATTTTCTGGGGCCTGGTGGCGGGCTTCTGCGTTGGCAATGTGTTGCTGTTGATCCTGAACGTGCCGAGGATCGGGGACTGGGTGAAAATGCTTAAGGCGCCGTACCGCCTGCTGTTTCTCGCGGCCATGTTCTTCGTGGCGATTGGGGTGTGCAGCACGAACAATCAACTGTTCGATGTCGGCGAGGTGCTGTTCTTCGGCACTGTCGGCGCCTTGCTCATGGCCTTGGACTTTCCCGTGGCGCCGATCCGGTTGGGCTGTGTGTTGGGTGAAGGCAACTTCCGGCACGCGCAGCGCGCGCGCAACCCGGCGCAGGCGTGAGCGATCTGCCCGCGCGCTGCGGCGATCCGTCCATGGCCGAAGCCTCTTCGCTCCATCACCCGGTGCACGAGGCGTGGTTGCTGCAGCGGCAGGAAGACGCACTGCTGCCGGATCTGCCCATCGTCGACGCTCACCATCACCTTTGGGACCGTCCGCAGGGCCGCTATCTCGCCGGCGAATTCTCGCGTGACCTGGCAACTGGACATCGGGTGATCGCCAGTGTCTACGTGCAGTGCCGGTCGATGTTGCGCCGACAGGGGCCGGATTCGATGAAGCCCGTCGGTGAGGTCGAGTTCGCGAACGGTGTTGCCGCCATGTTCGATAGGGGCGACTACGGCGCCGCCCGTGCCTGCGCGGCAATCGTCGCAGGCGCCGATCTCACGCTGGGGCGGGAACTCCCCGACGTGCTCGAGGCCATGCTGATGGTGTCGGGCGGGCGCGTTCGCGGGATTCGCAATCCGCTTGCGTGGCACGCAAGTGCGCAAGTGCGCTCGACCCCGCTGCCGCCGCCGCGAGATTTGATGTCGGCGCACGCGTTTCGCGAGGGTTGCGCCGTTCTGGCCCAATTCGGGTTGGTGCTGGATGCTTGGGTCTACCACACGCAACTGGATGCGTTGTTCGACCTGGCGGTCCGGTTTCCGGAATTGACGGTCGTCATCGATCATTTCGGCGGGCCGTTGGGCGTGGGCCCCTACGCGGGGCGAAGGAACGAGGTTCGGGAGGTGTGGAAGCGAAGCATCGCGCGCCTTGCCGAGCTTCCCAATACCAGGATCAAGCTCGGTGGTGCCGGCATGAAGGTTTTCGGTTTCGATTTCGCGGCGCGGGCGCTTCCCCCGTCATCCGATGAACTGGCACGGGCTTGGAGACCCTACTTCGAGGCCTGCGTCGAGCAGTTCGGGGTCGATCGTTGCATGGTCGAAAGCAATTTCCCTGTCGACAAGGGAATGTTCAGCTACGCGACCGTTTTGAATGCTTTCAAACGGTTGGTGCAAGGCGCTTCTCACGACGAGCAGATGGCTCTGTTTAACCGCACGGCGGCGTCAACTTACGGCGTCGATCTCTTTGAGCGCTGAGTGGGCAGATTGCTCCGTTGCTCGGGTCTCGGCGCGGCACCAGTCGCAGGCCCAGAAGAGGCGCCGGTATCGCTTGCGTTGAAACGGAGGTCCGTCAGTTCTGACTGACGAATGC
>DAIAZB010000710.1 GCA_027443745.1 Thiomonas sp.
TCGCCGGCTGGCAACTCGCCGTGCGCCAGGCGCGGCAACTGCGCCTGGCCTGGCTCGACCGCGAGGCGCTGCAACTCGAAGTGGCCGAGCGCAAGCGCGCCGAGCAGGCCCTGGAGCGCGGCGAAACCTTTCAGCGCCACCTGTTCGAGGCCGCCCCGGTGGCCATGGTGCTGCTGCGCCTGGAGGACGGTGCCATCCTGCGCCACAACCAGGCGGCGCGTGCGCTGCTCGACCCCAAGGGCCTGCGCCGCGAGCCGCTGGTATCGGCCGATTTCTACGCCGACCTGCAGCGCCGCGAGCCCTTGCGAGCCCAACTGCGCGCCGGGCATCCGCTGTCGCAGATTGAACTCCAGTTGCGCGATACCGAAGGACTGCTGCGCGACACGCTGGTATCGGCCCAGCCGATTGAACACGATGGCCAAGCCTGTGTGATCATCGGTCTGACGGAGGTTTCCGGGCTGAAGCTGCTGCAGCGACAGCTGCAGCAGCAGGCCGAACAGGACCTGCTCACCGGGTTGCCCAACCGCCGTGGTTTCGTTTCCAGCAGCGCCGACCTGCTGCAACGGGCCGATGCCACGCTGGCGCTGCTGATGATCGACCTCGATCATTTCAAGCGCATCAACGACAGCCATGGCCACCGCGTCGGCGACGAGGTGCTGGAACAGTTCGGCGCCTTGCTGAACGCCCATATGCGCCAGGGCGACAGGGTGGCGCGCTTTGGCGGCGAAGAGTTTGTCGTGCTGCTGGCCGTGGCCAGCGGCTCGGCCGCCGTGGACGCTGCCGAGCGCATGCGCCGCTATGTCGAGCAGCACCCCTTCGCCACCAGCGTCGGTGTCTTGCGCTTGAGCGTGAGCATCGGCCTGGCGCTGCGCGAGCCCGGCCAGTCGGTGCGGAGCGATCTGGCCAGCCTGCTGCAAGCCGCCGACAACGCGCTCTACCGTGCCAAGCAAGGTGGGCGCAACCGCGTGGAGATGCAGGCGCTGGGGACCTGACGGCGGCTCGGCGACGGCATCGACGAGGTCAAAAAAAACCGGGATCCCTCCCGGTCAAGTCCAGTCTGGATGCCGCCCCGCCGCGATCGGCGGGGCGGCGGGTTTTCCCGAGGCTCAGGACGCCGCCTCGCCCATCGCGGCGAAAAGCCGCATGAGCGCGTGCCTCCAGGCGTTGCTTCGTCGCGCGAATCCAGCCATGCCGCGTGCCGTGTTCATCTCCAGGTCTCCTTCGTTGCGGGTGTGAACCCACCCCGGTCATGGCCGGGGTGCGAGGCGCCGTTCAAGCCCGGTCGAAGCGATCGAGCTGCATCACCTTGCCCCAGGCGGCGGCGAAGTCCCGTGCAAACTTCGGTGCGGCATCGTTCCCGGCGTAAACCTCGGCCAGCGCGCGCAACTCCGAGTTGGAGCCGAACACCAGGTCAGCCTGGGTCGCCGTCCACTTGAGTGCGCCGGTCTTGCGGTCGCGGCCTTCGAGCACACCCGGCGTGGCGCTGCGCTGCCACTGCGTGCCCATGTCGAGCAAGTTCACGAAAAAGTCGTTGGTGAGCAGGCCCGGGCGCTTGGTGAAGACGCCATGCTTGCTGTGGCTGAAGTTCGCATCCAGCGCACGCATGCCGCCCACCAGCACGGTCATCTCCGGCGGGGTCAGGTTCAGCAACTGCGCCTTGTCCACCAACAACTCGGCGGCAACCTCTTGCAGGCCTTTGCGCGCGTAGTTGCGGAATCCGTC
>DAIAZB010000711.1 GCA_027443745.1 Thiomonas sp.
AAGCGATGGCCGCCGAATTCGGCGCGGCGGTCGAGGTGTACGACTGGAGCGAGCGTCACGAGGCGCTTGCCGACGCGGCGCTGCTCGTGAACACCACCAACCAGGGCATGCACGGGCATCCTGCGCTGGATCTGCATCTCGATCGTCTGCCGAAGACCGCGCTGGTCTCGGACGTGATCTACATACCGCTCGAGACTCCGCTGCTGGCCGCCGCGCGCCAGCGCGGCAACCCCACGGTCAACGGCCTGGGCATGCTGCTCAATCAGGCGCGTCGAGGTTTCGAGTTGTGGTTCGGCGTCCAGCCGCAGATCAGTGACGCGTTGCGCGCCGCGCTGGCCGCGACGTTCTGAGCGCTTCCGTCCCACACGCCATCGCCATGAACGTTTTTGACCAACCCAAGATCGACACTCACTGCCACTTGCTCGATCCCGACCATTTCCCCTATGCGTCGGACGTCGCTTACCGGCCGGCGGGACAGGAAATCGGTGCACAGGGTTACTTCGAGCAGGTCATGGCCTGCTTCAGCGTGACCCACGCGCTGCTGGTCGGACCGAATTCGGGCTACAACGTCGACAACCGCTGCCTGCTGCATGCCCTTGACACCGGTGGCGGCAAGTTCAAGGGCATCGTCGTGCTGCCGCAGGACGCTTCGCTGGAAACTCTGGCGGCGCTGAAGGCGCGGGGTGTGGTGGGTCTGGCCTTCAACCCGGCGATGTACGGCGTGGCTTACTACTCCGAACTGCGGCCGCTGCTGCTGCGCCTGGCCGAACTCGGCCTGTGGGCGCAGTTCCAGATCGAGGGCGACCAACTGGTCGAACTGCTGCCGCTGCTCGACAGCGTTCCGGACCTGCGGCTGATGTTCGATCACTGCGGGCGGCCCTTGGTATCCCGCGGCCTGCAGCAGCCTGGCTTCCAGGCGTTGCTCGCACTGGGCCGGGAGCGCCGCGCGGCGGTCAAGCTGTCGGGCGAGGCGAAATTTTCCGAGACCCCATTCCCTTTCCCCGACGTCAACCCCTACATCGAGGCGCTGGTGCAGGCATTCGGCATCGAGCACTGCATGTGGGCTTCCGACTGGCCCTATCTGAAGGCTCCGTTTCGTCTGGATTTCGGACCGATGCTGCGGCGCTGGGAGCGGATGTTCACAGCAACCGAGCGCCAGCAATTGATGCACGGCTCAGCCGCCAGGCTGCTCGGATTCGTCTGATCTGAAGCGCCTGAGCCCAAGGATCGGGACGCTCCGACCCGGAGGCTTGCCCACCTCAAAAACCGTAGACTGATCCACATCCGGTTGCGCTGCAGTCGACGCGGAGTTGCTCCAGATGGGTTTCCATGGGAGGACACCGCGTTGCGACGAGCAAATTGTCTCCAGCAGCAACGTCTAAACAGAGCATCAAAAATGGTCCGAAATCAACTGGAATGGCCCGGAATATGACGGTGGGGAAACAGGATGGAAGCCAGATTTCTTGCAGCTTCCATGGTGAATCAAACCCTTGGCGCCTGTGTACGGCGCCGATGCTCGACTGGACCGACCGCCACTGTCGCTACTTCCACCGCCAACTCAGCCGCCGTGCGCGCCTGTACACCGAGATGGTGACCACCGGTGCCGTGATCCATGGCAATCAGTCACGCCATCTGGACTTCTGTGCCGAGGAGCATCCCGTCGCCCTGCAACTCGGTGGCAGTGAACTGGCCGACCTGGCGGCGAGTGCGAAACTGGCGCAGCGCTGGGGTTACGCCGAAATCAATCTGAACTGCGGCTGCCCGAGTGAACGGGTGCAGCGCGGAG
>DAIAZB010000712.1 GCA_027443745.1 Thiomonas sp.
ACATGACATACAGCCCCACCGCCGATGAGCGCGCCTGGCGTGCCAGTGCCGGCACCTGCGAGGTGGCCATGGCCTGGGCGATGAACACACCGGCCGAGCTCAGCGTGAGACCGAGCACGATGTCGGGCAGCGTCGGCAGCAAGGTGAGCAGCATGCCCGTGCTGGACATCGCCACGGCGGCGACGAACACCCGGCGCTGGCCGAAACGCCAGGCCAGGCGCCCGGCCAGCGGCGTGACCAGCATGCCCACCAGGTACACCATGAACAGCAGGCTGAGTTGCCGCAAGTCCAGGCTGTACGGTGCAGCCGCGAGATGGAAGCTCACGTAGGTGAAGGTGCACACCTGCGAGAACAGGATGCCGAAACCGATGGCATAGGTGCCCAGCAACTTGGGGTTGCGCAGGTGCGGCGGCAGCCCGGCGAGCGAGGCACGCAAATTGGCACTGGCGCGAAAGCGGCGTGACGATGGCAAGCCACGGGCGATGAGCAACAGGAAGATGGCATTGATCGCCCCCAGCACGACAAAGGCCGCCTGCCAGTCCCAATGTGCCGTGACCATGCCCGCAATGAAGCGCCCGAGAAAGCCGCCGGCCACCGAGCCGGAGATGTACAGCGCCGTCACCGCCGGCACCGCGCGTGCCGGCCATTCCTCACCGATGTAGGCCACGGTGGCGGTGAACACGCCGGGAATGAACAAGCCTTCGAGCAGGCGCCAGGCGAGCAAGGCGTGCAAAGTGCCGGCGGTGGAGGCGAGGGCCGTGGTCAAACTCAGCCCGGCCAGGGATAACAGCAACACCGGCTTGCGCCCATAGCGGTCCGACAGGCTGCCGGAGAACGGCGCGGCCAGCGCCACCGCCAGGGTGGTGAAGGTGATGGTGAGGCTGAGTTCGGCCACGCTGGCATGGAACACGCCCTGCAAGGTCGGCAGCAGGCCCTGCGTGACATACATGGTGAAAAACGCGCACATGCCGGCCGCCACCACCGCGACGCGGGCGCGCCAGTCCGGCGTGGGCGCGGCCGACGTCTCGACATGCCGCGGCAAGCCAGCGTCGATGCGGCCTATCACCGGCTGCGTCGGCGGGCTTGGCGGAGCCATCGTGCCGATGGCGGAGGCACCGGTCGACAGGTGCTCGGCCATGGTCACCGCAATCTCCTGGAGTTCATGGTGTTGTCGTGAAGCACAAGTGTGCGAGGCTAGCCCTTGCCATTCAATCTGTGAAATTGAATATTTATTGCTTTTGATATGATTTTCAAATGGAAATCCGGCACCTGCGCGCCTTCATCGCCGTGGCCGAAGAGCGCCACTTCACCCGCGCTGCACAGCGCCTGCATCTCTCGCAGCCGCCACTGTCGCAGCAGATTCAGACGCTCGAAGCCGAGCTCGGCGTGCGCCTGTTCGAGCGTGGGCGCAGCGGCGTCAGCCTCACCGCCGCCGGGCAGGCGTTGTTGCCCCAGGCCCTGGGCATCCTCGACCAACTGCAACGCGCCGCGGAGCTGGCGCGCCGCGCCGGCCGGGGCGCCAGTGGCAGCCTGGCGGTGGGCTTTGCCGGCTCCATGCCCTTTTCGGCCGTCATGCCGCAACTGCTCCACGCCTTCCACGCCGCCTGGCCCGGGGTGGAATTGCAATTGCGCGAGCAGCCCTCGCGCGAGCAGATCGACGATTTGGTCGCGCGGCGGCTGGATGTCGGCTTGATTCGCCCGACACGACACGCCGAGCTGGACGCGCTGGAGACCCGGCTGCTGCTGCGTGAACCCCTGCTGGCCGCGCTGCACACGCGTCATCCGCTGGCCGCAAGCGCCCGTCTGAAGCTGCGCCAGTTGCGCGACGAGCCATTCATTCT
>DAIAZB010000713.1 GCA_027443745.1 Thiomonas sp.
CACCAGCACCTTGGCGATGCCCAGCATCTTGCGCTGCCCACCCGACAGGGTGCCGGCAGCGTCACGGCGCTTGGCGGCGAGGTCGGGGAACAGCTGGAACAGGCGTTCCTTGCGCTGGCGCACCTTGGCATCGGGCATGAAATAGCCACCCAGGGCGATGTTCTCGTCGATGGACAAGGAGGGAAAGACGCCGAGCTCGGACATGAAGGCGATGCCGCGGCGAATGCGCTGGTCGGGAGCGCAGGCGTCGATGCGCTCACCCTCGAAGCTGATGCTGCCGCGCCAGCACGGCATCAGGCCGATGAGGGTGCGCAGCAGGGTGGACTTGCCGGCGCTGTTGGCGCCGAGCAGCAGCACGGTTTCGCCGGCGGCGACGTCGAGATCGACACCCCACAGCACTTGCATCGCACCGTAGCCGGACTGCAAACCCTGGACTTCGAGCAAGGCCATGGGCCTCAACCTCCGATGAATGCGGCGACCACTTCCGGATCGCGCGAGGCGGCGTCGAGCGTGCCTTCGAAGAGCATGCGACCGGCGCCGAGGACGATGACGCGCGCGGTAATGTTGTTGAGAAACGCCATCAGGTGCTCCACCACGATCAGGCTGATGCCGCGCTGGGCGAGCTTGAGCAACAGCTCGGCAATGCCGCCGAGCTCGGCCGGATTGAGCCCGGCGCCGATTTCGTCCACCAGCAGCAACTTCGGCCCGGTGGCCAGTGCGCGGCCGAGGTCGAGCAGCTTTTGCTGGTTGACGGTGAGCGCGCCCGCCAGCTTGTCGGCCTGGGCGAGCAGGTCGATGTCGTGCAGGATGGCGTCGACGTCGACCTGCTGCTGCGCGTGGCCGAAGTGGGCGGCGACTTCGATGTTCTCGCGCGCGGTCATGTCGCGGAAGTTCTTGGGCACCTGGAAAGTACGGTTGATGCCCAGCCGCGCCAGCTTGTGCATGGGAACCTGGTGCACGGGCTGACCCGCGAAGGTGATGCTGCCGGCGTCGGCCCGGTACAGGCCGGAGATGACGTTGATGGTGGTGGTCTTGCCCGAACTGTTGGGACCGACCAGGCCGACGATTTCACCCGGGGCGAGACTGAAGCTCACGTCGTTCAGCACCACGTGGCCGCCGAAGCGCTTGTTCACGCCGGCCAGTTGCAAAATGGGTCCAGCACCGCTTGCGGCGCCTGCGCGGATTTCAGAAGACACGCACACCCCTCCGCGTGAACAGCGACAGAATGCCGCCGGGCAGGAACAGCACCAGCAGGACGATGAGCAGGCCGTAGATGAGCTGGAAGTACTGCGGCGTGGAAATGCCGATGGCGGCATACAGCGTGTACAGCACCGCCGCGCCGATGATGGGGCCGATGACCGTGCCAACCCCGCCGAACAGCGCGAAGACGATGGCGAACACCGAGATCTGCAAGGTGAACACCGCCTCGGGGTAGAACACCGAGAGGTTCCAGGCATAGGCCCCGCCGGCCAGACCGGCGACGCTGGCCGAGATCAGCCAGGTCAATAGGCGCGCGCGCACAACGTCGATGCCGGCCATGCTTGCGCTCACCGGGTCCTGGCGCATCGCCCGCAGCCCCATGCCGAAGCGCGAACTGCGAAACCATGCCGCCAGGCCCGTGGCCAGAAGCAGCACGGCCAGCATGGTGTCGTAGCTGGCGCCGGGCGCATAGACCTGCTCGATTTTGAGGCCGTAAGGCCCGCCTGTGATGCCGGCGAGATTGGTGTTGGAGACGACGAAATACAGGATTTGCGACGCCGCCAGGCTGGCGATGGAGAAGTACGCCCCCGACAGGCGCAGCAGCGGCCCGAGGATGAGCGCCATCAACGCGGATGCCACGCCGCCACCCAGCACGCACAGCAGCACCGGCAGGCCGCTGTGCAGCACCAGCAGCGAGGTGGTGTAGGCCCCGCAGCCAAAAAACCCGACATAGCCGAAGGGCAGGTAGCCGGTGAAACCGTAGAGCAGGTTCAAACCCTGCGCCAGGACGATGAACGTCATCAAGGTGAACAGCAGCGTCTCGTTGCCGTACAGATGCGGCAGCAACAGAAACACCACGGCCAACAGCAGCAGCACGATCAACCCGGGCCGCAACCGCCGCAGCCGTGAAGGCTCGGTCATGGGGATGGGTTTGGCGATGGATTCGGCCATGGGAGTCGGTTCAGGCATTGCGCACCGCCTTGCCGAGCAGCCCGGTGGGGCGGATGAGCACGATGATCAGCAGCAGCACATACGGCACGAGGTTGGACCAGGACGAGTAGTAGGTTTGCATCAGCATCGTGCCCAGGCCGAACACCAGGCCGCCGATGACCGTGCCCAGCGGGTTACCCAGCGAGCCGATGATGACGATGGCGAACGAGGTGGTGGTGAGTTCGTTGCCCAGGTCGGGCGAGACCGAACCGAGCAGATACGGCAGGAACACCCCGGCCGTTCCGGCCAGCGCCAGGCCGGCGACGAAGGCGATGACCGAGACGCGG
>DAIAZB010000714.1 GCA_027443745.1 Thiomonas sp.
GGTCAATATCGTCATGTTCGTGTTCAACCTGTTCCCGATCCCGCCGCTCGACGGCGGGCGTGTCCTCGTCGGTTTGCTGCCGGTACGCCAAGCCATCGCGCTGTCACGCATCGAGCCTTACGGGTTTTTCATCGTCATGGCACTGGTACTCACCGGGATCATCACCACCGTCTGGCTGATCCCTCTCATGGGTCTGACGCAAACCGTACTCGGCCTGTTGCTGACACCATTCAAGCTGCTGCTCTGAGGATCCCCTGGATCTGCCGACTTGTTTCAAGCCCCTGTCGGGCCTGAGAGAATTTGAGGTGGGCCCGTGTTTTCTCGTGAGCCCGAGGCGTCCGCGCGCGATTGCCTGCGAACGCTCAAGCACTGGCGAGCGCCGACAAGGCTTCAAGCACTTCGTCCAGCTTCACACCATCAGTCAAAACCACGGGCGCACCAGCCAGCACAGCCCCGCCATCCAGCTTGAGCTTTTGGACCCACGCTCCAGATTCCTTGCCCTGGGCAAAGCCATGGCTTTGCAATAAAACACGGTCATCAGGTCCGATGAACTTGAAGTAGAACAAGCCATCCGCCTCGCGGTATTGCTTGAAGGATGGTCGAGCAAGCTTGCTCCTGCCGGCCTGATCGCCGTCCGACTCTGCGTGTGATGCGCGTTTGAGCGCCAGCATGCGTCGCAAGCCTACGGCCTGCCGAAGTTCGGCCATGAACGGCTGCGCCAGACCGCGCGCCTTGCCGGCTCCGGCCATCAACAGATCTTCCAGCCGATCCGGGTGGGCCATGAACTCGGCATAGCGTGCGCGCATGGGCGCTAGCTCGGCCTCGACCAGGTTGAACAGGCGCTGCTTGGCGTCTCCCCAGCCCAGGCCCGCTTGCAATTCGCTGCGAAAGTCGGCGATCTGCGCGGGCTCGGCAAAGGCTTCGTACAGTGTCACCAAATGCGCCGCATCCGGGTCCTTTGGCTCTCCCGGAAGCCTCGAATCGGTCACGATGCGCGCGATGGCGTCTCCCAGGGCCTTGGTCCCGCCCTCGAACAAAGGGATGGTGTTGTCGTAGCTCTTGCTCATCTTGCGCCCATCGAGTCCGGGCAGAGTCGCGACCTGCTCTTCGACCACCGCTTCAGGCAGCACGAAAAAATGGCGCCCGCCGCCAAACACATGGTTGAAACGCTGCGCCAAATCGCGTGTCATTTCGATGTGCTGCACCTGGTCACGGCCCACTGGAACCAAATGGGCGTTGAACATCAAGATGTCAGCCGCCATCAAGACGGGATAGCTGAACAAACCCATGGTCACACCGGCGTCCAGATCCTCACCGGCGGTGGCATTGGCCTCACAAGCGGCCTTGTAGGCATGGGCCCGGTTCATCATGCCCTTGGGGCACACACAGGTCAGCAACCAAGTCAACTCCAGAACCTCGGGCACGTCGCTCTGGCGGTAGAACGTGACCAGTTCGGGGTCCAGGCCGCAGGCCAGCCAAGTGGCGGCGAGTTCCAAGCGGGAGCGTTCGATGCGTTGTGGATCGTCGCACTTGATCAGCGCGTGATAATCAGCCAGGAAAAAAAAACTCTGGACGTTCGCACGCCGACTGGCTT
>DAIAZB010000715.1 GCA_027443745.1 Thiomonas sp.
CGCCATCGAGCGCGTCCATGTAGGCTCGCTTGCCCGCGACCACCCCAATGGGCATGCCTCCGCCGATGACCTTGCCGTAGGTGGCCAGATCGGCGCGAATGCCGAACAGCTCCTGGGTTCCCCCCAGTGCCGAGCGGAAGCCCGTGATCACCTCGTCGAAAATCAGACAGCAGCCGTTCTGCTCGGTGAGCGCGCGCACTTCCTTGAGAAAGTCCACCGGCCTGAACTCCGGGCGGCGGCTTTGCACCGGCTCGACCAGCACGGCGGCCAGATCATTCGCGTTGGCGCGGATGAACTCCAGCGACTCCGGGGTGCCGTAGTCCAGCACGCGCACGTCGCCGAACATGCCGCGCATGATGCCGGGCGCCGCCGGAATGCCCTTGTGCTGCTTGCCGGAGCGCACCAGCACTTCGTCGAAGGTGCCGTGGTAGGAGCCGGTGAACAGCACCACGGTGCTGCGGCCCGTCACGGTGCGGGCCATGCGCACCGCGGCCATGACGGCCTCGGAGCCGGTGTTGCACAGACCGGCGCGGTCGAAGCCGGTGAGCTCGCAGACCAGCGCGGCCACGGGGCCGGCCAGCGGGTGCTGCGGGCCGATGTCGTAGCCGGCGTCGAGCTGCTGGCGCACGGCGTCGAGCACGAAATCGGGCTGCCAGCCGAACAGGCTCATGCCGAAGCCATTGAGCACGTCGACATACTGATTGCCGTCCAGGTCCCACAGGTGCGCGCCCTTGCTGCGCTCGATCACGACTTGGTAGACGATGTCCTTGATCATCGGCCGAAAGCCGTTGACCACGCGCGGGTCGGCGAGGTGGCCGCGGTGCTGCGCGGTGTAGGCGTGGCTCTTGCCGGTGCGCTCAACATACCGGCGCATGAACGCGGCCAGGCGGGCGCGCTGGCGCTCGGTCAACGCGCTGGCCTGGGTGTGAATACGGGCGATGGCGCCGAAGGCCTTCTTCACGTCGTAGCGCTGGGTGTTGGCATCGTCGGGTGACGCTGCAGCGGGCATCGGTGGTGCTGGCGCGGCGTGTGTTGGGACGGATGCGGACTCGGGCGAGCCAGTGGTTGCAGCAGCCTCTGGGGCTGTCGCTGCGGTTGGAGCGGAGGTCGCGGCAGGGTCTGGCGAGGGGCCGGCAGCCGTGGGCGGCGCAGCGGCAGCCTGCGCGGCCATGAATGGCGTGCTGCTGAGCAAGGCGAGCTGCTGCGCCATGAGCTGCATTTGCTGCTGGATGAGTTGCTGCAAGGCCGTGGCGGGAACGTCCGTGGCGAGCGGCGGCTTGAGCAGGGCTTGCAGGCTGGCTTGGGAAGTGGCGAATATCGCGGGCATGGCGGCGGCACTTGGCATGGCGGGCTCCAGGCCCGCACCCTGTGGCTGGACGATGGCCGCTGCCGGGGCTTGGATCTGGGCCATGGGCTCGGGCGGCAGTTGCGCGTCGAGGTGTGCGGCGAGCAGGTCGATGCTGCGCAGGCTTTCCATCAACTGGCGGAACGTGACGGGAACGCCGAACTCCTTTTTCACCTGCAGTGCCACTTGCGTCAGGGTGAGCGAGTCGATGCCGAGTTCGACGAAGGCGGCCGCAGCGTCGGTCTGGCTCAGGTCTTCACCCGAGACGTCTTCGAACACGTCGCGCAGGCGGGCGATGAGTTGGCCCTTGCGGGCAGCGGATGTCGGTGCGGCGGCGATGTCGGGCTGGGTCGTGGACATGGCGGGAAACATGGCAGAAGGGGAAACGGGCGGAACGAAGGCCAGCACGGTGGCGCTGGGGTTGGGTGCCGAGCGAGCCATCCCCCCCCCGACCTCCCCCACGGGGTGGGGGAGGGGAAGGTTTTGCGGCGCTGATACGGCGCGCGCCACGGGTGCGTCGATCCAGAAGCGCTTGCGCTCGAAGGCGTAGGTGGGCAACTGGATGCGGCGGCGCCCCGTGGCGGGGTTGGCGGCGGGTGCGGGCAGGTCGAGGCCCGCGGTCCACAACGCGCCTTGGGCGAGCAGCATCTGCGCCGCTTCGCGCTCGGGCGCGTCGCCCAGGCTCGCCACGGCGAACAGGGAAACGCCGGGCCGCCCATGGCCCGAATCGACCGACGGTTGCGCCGGCCAGTCCCACGCCGACGGGTTTGGAGCCGTGACGCGCAGTTCCGGGCTTTCTTGGCCCTCTTGCGGGGCAGAGATGGCTGCGCCATCTCCACCTGGCCGTTTGCCGTTCCCGGCCAGGCCATGCTGGCGCGCCAGGGTGGCGAGGGTGGCGCGCGGGCCGAGTTCGAGCCACGCGGCGTCGGGGTGCCGTTGCAGCGCGGTGCGCACGGCGGGCGAGAAACGCACCGGCTCGCGCAGGTGGCGCACCCAATAGTCGGCGTGGGTGGCGTCGGCATCGGTGAGCCAGGTGCCGGTGCGGGTGGAGACGATGGGAATCGTGGGCGGCGAGAGCTTCACCGCGCGTACCGCGGCGGCAAAGGTGTCGAGCGCGCCGTCCATCATCGGCGAATGGAAGGCGTGCGAGGTTTGCAGCAGGCGGCACGGCACGCCGGCGGCGTCCAGCTCGGCTTGCCAAGCCTGAATGTCGGCGCTGGGGCCGGCGACGACGCAGGCGGTGGGACCGTTCTCGGCAGCCAGGGCCAGGGCTGGGGGCAGGCGCGCGAGCACATCGGCCACGGGCAGGCGCACCGACAGCATGCTGCCCGGCGGCTGGGCCTGCATCAGCGCGCCGCGCTGCGCCACCAGGCCGGCGGCGTCTTCCAGGGACATCACCCCGGCGAGCGCGGCGGCAACGAATTCGCCGACGCTGTGGCCGATGAGCGCAGCGGGCCGCGCACCGCGCGCCAGCCAGCTTTGCGCCAGCGCGTATTCGAGCGCGAACAGGGCGGGCTGGGTGGTGGCGGTTTGCGCCAGGGCGTCGTCGCCGCCATCGAACATGCGGGTCTTCAGGTCGAAGGGCAGGTGCGGGGCGAGCGCATTCACCGCCGTGTCGAAAGCCGCGCGAAAAGCCGGGTCTGCCGCGTACAGGCCGCTGCCCATGCCGGGGTATTGCGCGCCCTGACCGGAGAACATCCAGATGGACGCCGGCGCGCCGCTGCCGACCTGACGCTGGGCGCGCAGCGCATGACTGGGCGTTTGCAGCGCTTGCATGGCTTCGTCCGCCGTCGTTGCGACGACACACAGGCGGTGCGCGAACACACTGCGCCCGACTTGCAGGGTGTGGGCGCAATCGGCCAGATTGATGTGCGGGTGCGCTTGCAGATACGCGGCGAGTTGCGTGGCCATGGCGTCCAGCGCCGCGCGCGTTTTGGCCGAGAGCGTGAGCAACTGCGCACCGGCGGCGGCGGACGACGGTGCGCGCAATGGCGCTTCTTCCAGCACCACATGGGCATTGGTGCCGCCGACGCCGAAGCCGCTGACCCCAGCCCGGCGCGGCTGCTCGCCGCGCGGCCAGGGCGTGAGCCGGTCGCAGACCGCGAACGGGCTGCGGGCGAAGTCGATGCCGGGGTTCGGCGCGGTGTAGTGGATGCTGGGCGGCAGGGTTTCGTGCGCCAGCGCCAGGGCCGTCTTGATCACCCCGGCGACCCCGGCGGCGATGACCATGTGGCCGACGTTGCTCTTGAGCGAGCCGATGCGGCAGAAACCAACGTCCGGCGTGTGCTGGCGGAACGCGCGCGTGAGCGCCTCGACCTCCACCGGGTCGCCCATGGGAGTGGCGGTGCCATGGGCTTCGACATAGCTCACGCTGCGGGCGTCGACGCCGGCGTCGCGCTGCGCGGCGGCGATCACCGCGGCCTGGCCGTCCACGCTGGGGGCGGTGAAGCTGGCCTTGTCGCGGCCGTCGTTGTTGACGGCCACGCCGCGAATCACGGCGAGCACCGCGTCGCCATCGGCCAGCGCATCCGGCAGGCGTTTGAGCAGCACCACGGCGGCGCCGTCGGAGAACACCGTACCCTGCGCCTTCGCGTCGAAGCTGCGCGTGGCGCCGTCAGGCGAGAGCATGGCGCCGTCCTGGTGGAGATAGCCGCTGTCGGGCGGGCAGGTGACGGAGGCGCCGCCCGCCAGCGCCATGTCGCACTGCCCGGCGCGCAGGCTGACCACGGCTTGCGCGATGGCCACCAGCGAGGTGGAACAGGCGGTGTGCACGCTGACCGCCGGGCCGGTGAGGTTGAGGCGGTTGGCGGTGCGCGTGGCGATGTAGTCCTTCTCGTTGCCGAGCATGACCTGGAAGGCGCCGAGCGCCTCGACGAGGTCGGGCCGATGCTGCACGTGATGCTGGAAGTAGGTGGCGTTGTACATGCCGGCGAACACGCCCACCGGCACCGTCGTGGCGTCGGGCGCGTGGCCGGCGCGCTCCAGGCATTCCCAGCAGAGTTCTAGAAAGATGCGCTGCTGCGGGTCCATCAGCGCGGCTTCGCGCGGGCTGATGCCGAAGAAGGTGGCGTCGAACCGGTCGACGCCGTCGATGATGCCGCGGGCCTTCACGTAGTCGGGGTTGGTGCTCAGGCTGGCGGGGATGCTTGGGTCGAGATCACACGCGTTGAATTGGGTGATGCTGTCGCGCCCGGCGAGCAGATTGGCCCAGAACTGTTCGACATCCGCCGCGCCGGGAAAGCGCCCTGCGGTGGCGATGACGGCGATGGGCTCGGGG
>DAIAZB010000716.1 GCA_027443745.1 Thiomonas sp.
AAGGACTGGATATCTGGATGTGATGGAACTGCCGCACCGATCTGGAATGGCGACATCGTGTGCACGAGGGGACTTCGAGGCGCGATGGCAACGGCCCCATCGATGTGTTGATCACGCCCGCCAGGCAGGTTGATGGCAAGCTTGTTTTCGGCAGGCCGGCCTGCCGAAAACAGGCTTGGTGGCCGAGCCCCTCGGTTAAACTCGAAACATGTGGATTTTAGTCAACGCCGCCGCCTTCCTCCTCTACCTTCTAGCCTCCTTTCTGGCTCGCCCGCGCGGACTGCAGATGGCTGGAGTGGCCGCGCCCGGCATGCCGATGTACCGCGACGCCGCCACCATCGCCATGCTGCTCGCTTGGCTTGCGCATGCCAGCACGTTTTTGCTCGTCCTACGGGGTTTGCATGACCCCGATTTTGGCTTTGCACCGGCCCTGTCCCTCACGTTCTGGCTGGTCGCTGCGGTGTATTGGGTGGAAAGCCTGTACTACCCGCTGCAGGGTTTGCGCGCCTGGATTTGCCTGCTGGCCGCCGCATCACTGTTGCTCACCTGGTTTTTCCCGGGCGACCGCCTAGCCCCCCCCGGCGCGGGCATGGCCTTCTCCTTGCATTGGGCGATGGGCATTGCTGCCTACGGCTTGTTTGGCGCTGCGGTCTTGCATGGCGTCATGCTCTGGTCCGCCGAGCGTGCCCTGCATCGGCGCAAACCCGCATTGGCTGGTCTCGGCCCCGCCTTGCCCTTGCTCACGCTGGAGAAAATCACGTACCGGCTCGCGGCGTTGGGTTTCGCGCTGCTGACGGCCTCGCTGGTCTTTGCCGTCAGTTTCAGCGAAACCTTGTTCGGCCATGCGTTCGAACTCAACCATCAAACGATTTTCGCCGTCGCCGCCTGGCTGCTGTTCGCCGTCTTGCTGCTGGGCAGGGGCATGCTGGGCTGGCGTGGGCGCCAGGCCCTGCGCTGGTTGTTCTCGGGTTCGGCGCTGCTTCTATTGAGTTATGTCGGCTCGCGCTTCGTCCTTCAGGTCATCCTGCACCGATGAAATATCTCGTTCTCTTCGTGGTGGTGATCGTCGGATTGATGCTGTTCAAGAAGAGCCAGCGACAACGCTCGGCTCCTGGGGTGCGCAAGTCCACCCAACTGCCGGCGCCCGAACCCATGCATGCCTGTCGGCATTGCGGCGTGCATGTGCCGCAAAGCCGTTGTGTGTGGAAGGGCGACAAGCCCTACTGCTGCTCTGATCATGCCCGCCTGGGCTGAGCCACGCCGGCATGGCGCCGAAGCCGATAGCGGCTTCGCCTTTTCGCAAGCTGTCCAAAACGCTCCCCTGCCGGCTTCCTTGCTCCACCGCCTGATCTCGGGTAGCGCGCCCAGCCACGAGCGCCTGCGTGCATTTCGCGTGTTGGGCGGGGCCCGATTGCTCATGGGCCTGATCCTGCTGGGATGGTTCGTGCTCGTGGCATGGGATCGAGGACGAAGCCCGCAGTTGCGGGGTGGGCCGGGCATCTGGATCGCGCTGGGCTATGTGGTCCTGGTGCTGACCCAACTGGTGTTCAGCCTGAGCACAGCCCGTGGCTTTGCCTGGCAGGTGCTGCTTGCAGTGCTTGCCGATTTGGCTGTCTATGCCGTGTTGCAGTCCCTTGCCGGCCAACCCTCGCGCGAATTCGTCCTGAGCTATACCTTGCCCGTGCTGGCCGCCGGGGTTTACGGCACCCTGCGCTTCACGTTGGCCACGGCGGCAGCGGTGTCGTTGATCCTGTTGCTGCAGGCGCTGTGGATGTTGTCGGGCAGTGGTGGCATGGCCGACCCGCAGTTTCTGGGCGCGGGCTTTGTCGGCGCGGCTTATTTCGCCATGGGCGTGCTGGCCTGGCAACTGTCGCAACGCCTGGTGCGGCAGGAGCAGCGCGCGCGCCTGAGCGATATTCGCGCCAGCCGACAACTGGCGATCAACCGCCATGTGCTGCTGGAGCAACCCGATGGCGTGCTGGTGCTCGATGCCGATCTGCGGGTGGAAACTGCCAATCCCACGGCCATGCGCATGCTCGGTCTGGATGATCGGCAACAGCCTGAGGCCGCGCAGATCGGCCTGAGCGGCTATCCCGGTGCGCGTGTCCTGGCCGATGCCGTATACCAGCATACCGCCTCGGGCCAGGCGCAGGCACCGGTGACCTTCGAGGGTGCCAACGGGCTGCGCGTGCAGGCCCGCGTGCAGGCTTTGCGCCAACTGCCGGGCGGGCTCGGTTATGTGGTGTTCATGCAGGATTTGCGCGAGATCACGCATCAGTTGCAGCAAGACAAGCTGGCGGCACTGGGGCGGCTGGTAGCCGGGGTCGCTCACGAAATTCGCAATCCGCTGGGCGCCATCGCCCAGGCCAATCAGCTCGCCGCCGAACCCGATTTAAATCTGGCGCAGCGCGAGCGCATGTCAGCCTTGATCGCGCAAAACGTCGACCGGCTCAATCGCATCGTCGAAGACGTTCTTGACCTCGGGCGTTCCACCGCGCGCGAAGGCATCGCGCTGCAGCCCATGCGCATGCTGCTCGAGTTGGTGGCCGAATTCGACCACGACACCCCGGGGCGCGTTGCGCTGCTGGCCGACGACGAAAACGCAACACTGGACTTCGATCCGCTGCACTTGCGTCGCGTGCTCGTCAATCTGCTCGGTAACGCACGCCGCTTTGCCAGCCATCGCAACGGCGCGATCCGCATTCGCCTGCGGGGTGTGCGCAGGGTGCGCGAACTCAGCGTGGCCAACGATGGTCCGGTGATCGCCACGGCTCTGCGTGTGCAATTGTTCGAACCTTTTTTCACCACAGACAGCCGGGGCACGGGCTTGGCTCTGTATATTTCCCAGGAGCTGTGCTCGCGCTACGGGGCACGGTTGGAGTACCGGGTCCGGCGCGAGCACGAGCCCAAGGCGTTCGGCGAATTCGTCATCAGCGTGACGACCGCTCCGGGTCAACTGCCCGAAACGGTACAAGCCTGATATACCCAGCCAGAGTCCCTGCTGCATGGACGCCGACCGCATGCTCAGCGCCGAACGAAACGATAGCCAGATCACGAGTGCCAAGCGCCATGCCTGAACCTGCAGTTCCCATCCGCATCCTGGTGGTCGACGATGAACCCGATCTGCGCGAGCTCTACACGCTGACACTGGTGCGCGAGGGCTGGCAGGTCGACGAGGTCGCCAGCGTCGAGGAAGCGCGCAGCCGCATGGAACAGCAGCGCTTCGACGTAGCGATCGTCGACATGCGCCTGCCCGATGGCGAGGGGTTGGACATCCTGGCGTGGTCGACGGCGCAGCGGCGCGGTGAACGCATCATCATGGCCACGGCGTACGGCAATGCTGCTGTCGCGGTGCAGGCACTCAAGATGGGCGCGTTCGACTACCTCACCAAACCCGTGGACTTGCGGCAGTTACGCCAAGTGGTGCGCTCCGCTCTGGTTCAGGGTCGCTCGAGCGGAGCACAAAACCAGGACCCGCAGCGCACCGCGCTGCAAGCCATGGTGGGTGAGTCGGCACCGATGCTGGCGGTGAAAGACACCTTGCGGCGCAGTGCGCGCGGCATGGCGCCGGTGCTGATCCACGGCGAGTCGGGCAC
>DAIAZB010000717.1 GCA_027443745.1 Thiomonas sp.
CCGAGGCGCTCCTTGAGATGGCGTTTGGTGATCTTCATACGCGAAGTAAACTATATTTTACTTCAGCGAGTCAACCCTTTTTTACGCCCCACAGTCAACCATCGTTGACATGATCGGGGAACGCATCAAAGAACTGCGCGAGAGCGCCAACATGTCGTTTGAGGCCTTCGGGCAGATAGCGGACACGTCCAAGCAGTACGTAAGTGGCCTAGAGAAGGGGCGCATCAAGCGCCCGAACGGCGTCTTCTTAGAGAGCTGGGCGCGGCACTTTCGCGTCAACATGCGGTGGCTGGCCGAAGGAAAGGGCCCGAAAGACGCCGGAAGTAGCGATGATGACGCCGACTGGCCGCCCATCCGCGCCACTACGCAGCGCTTAGGGCTGGGTGGCTCCGCCGCAGTGGAGGAGTATGCGGACGCCCACAAGTTGAAGTTTCGAGCCGCGAGCCTGCATCGAAAGGGGTTGCACCCGGACAAGTGTGAAGTGGCCTACGGCAAAGGCGACTCAATGCTTCCTCGCATCCATGATGGTGACGCGATCCTTTTTAATCGCGCCCAGGTCGAGCCGGTGAACCGCAAGCTATTCGTGATCGAGGTCGATGGCATTACCGGCCAGTACGAACCTCAGGTCAAGCGTTGCCGGATCATTGGCGGGCAAGTCTTCTTCGAAGCTCTAAATCCGGACGGCGATCACCATTGGAATGAGCCACGCCCGATGATTGATAAGCGACATCCGATCAGGATCTTGGGTCAAGTTAGATGGATTGGAAGCTGGGAAGACTGATAATTAATCAGGAAGGGAAACAATATGAAACTCTTATTGACATTTCTTGCCACGTTATTTTTTGTGTCACCGTGCATGGCACAAGCGCCTCTTAAAGTATGGATCAAAACTCACCACACGATCCCCACGGATGGAATGATTTCCGGAACAACCAATTTACCAGACGGAACCATCATGCACGCCATGCTTGGCGCCGTTACTCCAAGCTCAGATTTCAACAGTGATCACTGCCTCGATAGTGGCGGTTCGGCAGTATTTGCGGTCTCGCATGGTACATTTGGTCCAGTCAACATAGGTACTGGGGGGAATTCGTGCCTTAAGCCAGGAACTCACTACGTGTTGGATATTTCCATCCAAGCGCCATTTATGCAGCCACCAAGCGTCATGGCCATTATGGGAAAGAACGGAGGCAATCTCGCTGGCCCGCTTGTTAGTGAATCCAGCATATGTCGTGAGATTCAAGCAAAAATACCAGTCAAGGTAATTTCTGATGGCGACTAAAATCATAATCCTCAATATCCGCCGGATTCGATAATGACGATTTCCTCCTACCCCATCGTCACTCCGGAAGAATTGGCGGAATTCCACCACGCCAAAGGCGTCACCAACTTTCGATGCGAGCGGTGTGGACGAGAAGAGTGGTCTATCATGTCATTACCTAATGCGCCGATGGCGGCACTCCCTACGACCGCCACAACGGAGAGTGCAAACGCCGAGCTGTTCATTCCGTTGCTTGCCTTGGCCTGCGCCAACTGCGGCAATCTCTGGCTGATGGAGTCCGGCCAGCTTGAGGCTTGGCGGCGCGATAAAAAGGGCGGCGCATGACGATCTTGCAAAGCGTTGATACCGGAAAAACCTACGGCTCAGGGGTTGCGCCAGGCGGCAAACCGCCCCATGATGAAGGCATGGAAGCGCGCGTCGCCAAGCTCGAAGAACATGTCGGCCAGCTCCGTGAGGACATGGCCACGGTCAAGGAGCGCCTGAGCCATATGCCCACTAACGCAGACCTGCTGAAAGTGGTCAGTTCCGCGCAATGGAAGATCATCAGCGCTATCGCAATTCTTGCGCTTGGCGCCATCCTCAAGTGGGCGTGGCCGCACCTGTTCCATTGATCCGGGCGCCATCCATGCTGACCACGAACCCCGCTACGGCGGGGTTTTTCATGCCTGTCAAACCAGAAAGTAAAATTCTGTTGACTTGCTAGGTAAACCATGTTTTACTCTCCCCATCGCCACCCGGCAAGGAGAGACGCCATGCACCAGCAAGTCGAATTCCACGCATCGCCATCCGCGACCGTCGCCGGCCAGTGGGTCGGGCTGGTGGTCGACGTGGCCTCGGGCCGCGTCCTGACGCAGACGGGCCTGACCTACCCCACGAGTGACCAGGCGCGCTTCGGGGCTCGCATCAAGTGGATCAGCCGCCAGCAGGCGCTTCGTACCGCAATGAGGATCGTGGCATGAGCCTGACTCCCTACAACGCCGACGAGGCCTTCACCCGCCTCAACCGCCGCTGCGAGTTCGCGGTCCGCGTGCTGAGCGTGATTGCAACCTTCGCGTTCTTCGCGCTGGTCATCCTGTTCTGCCTCTGGAGGACGGTATGAGCGCCGTGACCGCCCTCGTGCGCGGCATCTGCCCGCCTCCCACCGACGCTGACCGTATCGCCTTCCTGGAGGCCGAGTGCCGACGCCTGCGCACCCGCGCGGCTGCGGACATGCGCCCCGCCGTCCTGCGCGAGCCCTTCGAGCTGGACATCTGCACGCGGCCGGCGATCACGAACTGCGAGCCCGACTTCTGCAGCGAGGCCGAGTACGTGACCGTGACGGCCCGCGACGAGACCGTGCTGGCGGCCATCGACTGGTTGATCGACCGGCACATCAAGGAGCTGGAGGCGAAGGTCGTGGAGCTGGAGAAGCAGCCATGACCCGCCGCGACTGGCTCGAACTTGCCCGTACCTGCGGCTGCGTGGACCTGATCGTCCTCGCACTGCTTTGGATCGCCCACTAGGAGAACACCATGCACCTCGACTTCGCGAAGCCCGCCATCCTCAAGATCAGCCTCGCCGGCGACATCATGCCGATCGATGCCAAGGGCCATGCCGCCATCCGCTATCCCGACTTCGGCGTCGAGTTCGCGGTGGGCCACGGCATCGACGGCTACATGAACTTCGACGCCGCCACGAAGCGCTGCGCCGACTTGCAGCACGCCGGCGGTGACGGCTGGATTCTCGCGCCGGATGTGCGCCTGCAGCTGCTGACGGTCGACTACTCGCGCCACAGCCCGGCGGCCGATCCCGACCTGTACCCCGACGCCGTGCCGCGCTGGTACTGGACCGCGCATGCCTGTGCGTGGTCGGTCGAGGACGGTGCGCCTCGC
>DAIAZB010000718.1 GCA_027443745.1 Thiomonas sp.
GACGGAGACACCCATGGCCCCTTACCTCGAACTCGTTGGCATTCAAGAGCAGGACTCGTTCAAGGTCTGGGCTCACGGCTACCCGTACGAGACCGTGCGCTGGCACTTCCACCCCGAGTACGAGATCAATCTGGTCACCGATACGACAGGTCGCTACTTCGTCGGCGACAACACCGGCCTGTTCGAGCCCGGGCAACTCTTCATGGTGGGGCCGAATCTGCCGCACAACTGGGTCAGCGACGTGCCCGACAAGCGCCCGATTGCGCAGCGCTGCATCGTCCTGCAGTTCTCGGGCAAGACGCTCAGCAGGGGCATTGCCGCCTTTCCCGAACTCTCTTACCTCGAGCGCCTGCTGACGCAGGCCCAGCGTGGCATCCTGTTCTCGCCGGCCGTGGCGCGGCGCGCAGCACCGCTGCTGAACGCCTTGCTCACCCTCAGCGGGGTTCAGCGTGTGCATCAGTTCCTGCTCCTGCTCGACATGCTGGCGCATGGGCAAGACAGCACCCTGCTGGCCACGCCGGCGTTTCGCCCCGACCCTGAGGGCTACCAGTCATCGGCCATCAACCAGGTTCTGAAATATCTCGCGGATCACCTGGGCGATCGCTTGCGCGAGATTGATCTCGCGCGCTATGCCAGCATGGAGCCCAGCGCCTTCTCGCGCTTTTTCCACCGCCACACCGGGGTGTCCTTCGTGCAGTACCTCAACCGTCTGCGCGTCGGCCGTGCCTGCGAACTGCTGATCACCACCGACAAACCCGTCACCAGCATCTGCTACGACTGTGGCTTCAACAATGTGTCGAACTTCAACCGCCACTTCCTGGCCTTGAAAGGCATGCCGCCATCGCAGTTCAGGCGCTACCACGAGCTCAACGCCGAGCACGAGGCTTACGGATAAGACGCCGGCGAACCCTTCTTCAGAGCGTGATTCGGACCCCACGGCCACTGTGGGATCGGGCGCCGCTTTGCCTCAAAACCGAACCTCAATACCGAGATGAACGACAACGACAACCTGATGCAAGCCGTGGTCTGCCATGGCCCGAAAGACTATCGCCTCGAACGCGTGGCGCGACCCACGGCTGGTCCCCATGAGCTGGTGATCGAAATCGGCGCGTGCGGCATTTGCGCCAGCGACTGCAAGTGCTACTCGGGCGCCGCCATGTTCTGGGGCGGCGAAGGCAAAGCGGCATGGGTGAAGGCCCCGGTGATTGCAGGCCACGAATTCTTCGGCTATGTCGTCGAGGCAGGGCCGGGAGCAGCGGAGCACTTCGGGGTTGGAATCGGCGAGCGCGTGATCGCCGAGCAGATCGTGCCGTGTGGCAAGTGCCGTTATTGCACGTCCGGCCAGTACCACATGTGCGAGGTCCACAACATTTTCGGATTCCAGCGCGTGGTGGCGGACGGCGGCATGGCAGAGTTCATGCGCATTCCCGCAACGGCCCGGGTCCACAGGATTCCCGATGGCGTCACGCTCGCTGACGCGGCCATGATCGAGCCCATGGCCTGCGCGGTTCACACCGTGAACCGCGCCGACATCCAACTGGACGATGTCGTCGTCATCGCCGGCGCCGGCCCTCTGGGGCTGGGCATGGTTCAGGTGGCCAAGCTGAAGACGCCGAAGAAGCTCGTCGTCATCGACATGGTCCCGCAGCGCCTGGCGCTCGCCGCGGCGTTCGGCGCCGACGTCACCATCAACCCCGCGGTCGACGACGCCAAGGCGATCATCGAC
>DAIAZB010000719.1 GCA_027443745.1 Thiomonas sp.
CGGCCGCGTGCACGACGCCGACCGCACCGCCTACCTCGCCGCCCACATCGACGCCGTGGGCGAGGCGCTGCGCCAGGGCGTGCCGATGGCCGGCTACATGGTCTGGAGCCTGCTCGACAACTTCGAGTGGGCCTCGGGCTACGCCAAGCGCTTCGGCATCGTGCACGTCGACTACGCGACCCAGCGGCGCACGCTCAAGGACAGCGCCCTGTGGCTGCGCGACTTCCTGCGCGGCCAGGCCGCCCTGCGCGGCGGCCGGCGCGCCGTGGCCGGTGGCTGAGTCCGCCGTGCGGCCGGCCGCCGCCGTGCGGCTGTCGGTGGCCGAGAAGGTCGGCTACGGGTTCGGCGACCTGGCGTCGAACCTGTTCTGGCAGATGTTCTCGATCTTCATCGCCAAGTACTACACCGACGTGTTCCTGCTGGGCGCCGCCACCATGGGGACGATGCTGCTGGTCACGCGCATCGCCGATGCCTTCGTCGACCCCGTGATCGGCGCCATCGCCGACCGCACGCACACGCGCTGGGGGCACTTCCGGCCCTACCTGGTGTGGATGGCGCTGCCGTTGGCCCTGGCCGCGGTGGCCACCTTCTCGGTCCCGGCGTACGGCGGCACGGCGCGCGTGGTCTACGCCTACGTCACGCTGACGCTGATGATGGTGGCCTACTCGGCCATCAACATTCCCTACTCGGCCCTGCTGGGCGTGCTCACGCCCGACTCGAAGGACCGCACCAGCGCCAGCGCCTACCGCTTCGTGATGGCGCTGCTGCCGGTGTTCCTGATCGTCAACACCGCGCTGCCGATGGCCAAGCACTTCGGCGGCGACGAGAACTCGCCCGCCGGCTGGCAGATGACGATGACGATCTACGCCGGCGCCGCGGTGCTGCTGTACGGGCTGACCTTCTTGATGACGAAGGAGCGCGTGCGGCCCGAGGCGGGCCCGCCCTCGAGCCTGAGGCGCGACCTCGCCGACCTGCGGGCCAACCGGCCCTGGGTGGTGTTGTGCGTGGTGGGCATCGCGGCGCTGACCTACGCCAACATCCGCAACACGGTCGCGATCTACTACTTCGAGAACGTCGTGCCCGGCGGCAAGGACTACTTCGGCCCGGTCATGACCACCGGCGCCGGGGCCTTCATCGCCGGCGTGATGCTCACCTCGCCGCTGGCCCGGCGGTTCGGCAAGCGGCGCTTCTACATGGTCTCGATGGCGCTGACGGCGGTGCTGACGGCGGCGTTCTACTTCGTGCCGCCCGAGCGCATCGGCTGGGTCTGGGCCGCCAACACGCTGATCAATCTGGTGGCCGCGCCCACGGCGCCGCTGGTCTGGGCCATGTACGCCGACACGGCCGACTATTCCGAGTGGAAGACCGGCCGCCGCGCCACCGGGCTGACCTTCTCGGCCGCCTCGTTCGCGCAGAAGCTGGGCTGGGCCCTCGGCGGCGCCGGCACGGGCTGGCTGCTGGCCTACTTCGGCTACCAGGCCGGCGCGGCGCAAGGGCCCCACACGCTGCAGGGCATGACGATGATGATGAGCGTGATCCCGGCCGCCGGCGCCCTGGTGGCGATGGCCGCGCTGTGGTTCTACGAGATCGACGAGCCGATGGTCGAGCGGATGGGCATCGATCTGGCGCGGCGCCGCACCGCCTAGCCCGGAAATTTCACGAGCGGTAGGTCGGCAGCCTCGTGGCTGAGCCCGTTGTCATAGGTATCTGACCCCCTATGGCAACCGAGGACTGCCGATGCCAAAGTGTACTGATGGGACTGTTGAATTCGGACGCGTTGGAAGGCGCGTGGTCGAGGCCGCATTCGATGGGGGCGACATCGTCAGTGATGGCGGCGTGCTGCTGCTCAAGCGGCTCGATGAGCGTCTTGGTTTGACGCGTGCCGCGGCACTGGCGCTGGGTGACGGGCGCCGCAGCGCCAGCGTCCAACACAGCGTGCACAGCCTGCTGGCGCAACGCATCTACGGTCTGTGCCTGGGCTGGTCGGACGTGTGCGACCACAACGTGCTGCGCAATGACTTGGTGATGCAGACGGCCGTGGGCCGTGCCGAGCCGCTGGCCAGCGCGCCGACGCTCAGCCGGCTGGAGACGGCGGCCACGCCCGGGCATGCGGCGGCGCTGCATGAGGTGCTGATGCAGCAGTTCATCGCCAGCCACGCCAAGCCGCCCAGGGAACTGGTGCTCGATGTCGACGCCACCCATGTGCCGCTGCACGGCCAGCAGGAGCGCGGACACTTCCACGCCTACTACGACAACTACTGCTACCTGCCGCTGTACGTCTTCGCCGGCCAGGACATGCTGGCGTGCGTGCTGCGCCCGAGCGACCGCGACCCGGCCAGCGTGGTCAGTGCCTTGATCAAGCGGCTGCTGGTGCCGCTGCGCCGGGCGTGGCCCAAGACGAAGATCATCGTGCGAGCCGACTCGGGCTTTTGCCGCCCGCGCGTGCTGCAGCGCCTGGAGCGCTGGGGCGTGAGCTACATCATCGGGCTGCAGAAGAACGCGCGGCTGAACGAGCAGGTGGCTCTGGCAGAGATGGCCCTGGCTGAGCAGTTCACGGCCAGGCAGACCAAGCAGCGCATGTTCGGCCAGTTCCAGTACGCTGCCGGCACCTGGGACAGGGCGCGGCGCGTCATCGCGCGGCTGGAGCACGGTGAGCAAGGGGCCAACCCGCGCTTCATCGTCACCGATCTGGCGGGTTCGCCCAAGGCCTTGTACGAGCGCAGGTACTGCGCCCGTGGCGAAGCCGAGAACCGGATCAAGGAAGCGCAGCTTGACCTGTTCGGGCGCCGGGCGAGCTGCCACCGCTTCCAGGCCAACCAGCTTCGGCTGCTGCTGGCGGCGCTGGCCTACACCTTGATGATCAAGCTGCGCCGACTGGCCCTGCAGGGCACCGAGCTGGCCCAGGCCTGCACCGCCACGATCCGCACGAAGCTGCTGAAGATCGGTGCGGCCGTGCTGCGCAACACCCGCCGCGTGCGGGTCCTGCTGGCGTCCGCTCACCCGATGAAGCATGTCTTCCTGGCCGCAGCAAACGCGCTCAGCCCATAGCAACTCATCCAGTGCCTGGCCCGCGCGTTGACAGCAAAACGGCCCGCATCCCAAG
>DAIAZB010000720.1 GCA_027443745.1 Thiomonas sp.
GCGCGTGAATGGCGGTGCCGTAGGTCAGCATGAACGCCGCACCCTGCTCGAAGCTCATGCCGGCCGGCAGGGGCATCACGCGGCGCGCGTCCACCGCGCAGCGTTCGGCCAGGCCGCCGTGGCCGGCGAAGGCGATGACGGCATCGCCCGGCTTGTAGGCCGTCACGCCAGCGCCTGTCTGCAGAATGGTCCCGGCAAACTCGGCGCCGGGCGAGAAGGGCAGGGGTGGCTTGGTCTGGTAGAGCCCCTGGACGATGAGTGCGTCGGGAAAGTTCAACCCGCAGGCGCGCACCGCGATCACCACCTCGCCGGCTGCTGCGGTGGGATCGGGCGCGTCACCCAGACGCAGCGTGTCGATCGGGCCATAGGCCATGCACAGCAGGGTTTTCATCGGGACACCTCGGCAGCGGTGGGGGGAGTGGGTGAAACCGGGGGCGTCAGCGGCGTGGGATTACGGCCCTGCACCATGTCCTGGCAACGCCGTTCCACCGCCTGCAGAATTTTGCGGTGCGGCACGATATAGAACTGCCCTTGCTCCACGGCAGAGAACGTGACGCGGGCGACATCGTCGGGCGTGAGCTTGCCGGACTGCACCGCCTGGGCCATGCGCGCAGCGTAGGCGGCTGATTGCGGCGACAGCTCGGGCTCGGCGCCGAAACGCGGCTGCCGGTGGCGCGCGCTCTGGTTGATGCCGGTGGGCACCCAGGCTGGGCACAGCACCGAAACACCGACCAGCGAGTCCTGCTCGGCAAGCTCCGCATACAGGGTTTCCGACAACGTGACCACGCCATGCTTGCTCACGTTGTAGGCCGCCATGCCGGGGCTCGACACCAGGCCCGCAGCCGAAGCGGTGTTCACCACATGGCTGGGCTCGCGTTGCTGCTGCATGCGTGGCACGAAATGACGAATGCCGTGGACCACGCTCATCAGGTTGACGCCCAGAACCCAGTCCCAGTCAGCGGCGCTGTGCTCGGTGGTGATCCGGCTGCAACCCACGCCGGCGTTGTTGAACAGCAGATGCACGGCGCCAAAACGGGCGAAGCCGGCATCGGCCAGGGCGGCCACATCAGCCTCACGGCTGACGTCGGCCGCGTGCAGCAACAGACGTCCGGGCGGCAGGCCAAGGCTGGCTGTGACGTGTTGCAAGCGGTCGACGTCGAGATCGGTCAGCACCAGCTTCATGCCGCGCGCGGCCGCCTGCCGCGCCAGGGCCAGGCCGATGCCGCCGGCGGCACCGGTGATGACGGCTGTCTTGTCTTGGAAGTTCTGCATGGGAAGTCCGTTGGAGAGTGTCAGCAAAGGCACGCCGTTCAGGCGGGGTCGAACACGATGACACCGCGGGCATTGCGCCCGGCTTGCAGGTCGCCGAAGGCTTGTGCGGCCTGGTCGAGCCGATAACGCTGGGTGATGAGCTGATCGAGCTTCAAGCGTCCGGCGCGGTACAGCGCAATGAGCCTGGGGAAATCCTGTTGCGGCCGGGCCGAGCCGTAGTAGCTGCCGGTGAGGGTCTTTTCCTCGAAGGTGAGGCTGGCGGTACGCACGCTGGTGACATCGGACTGAGCGGCCACGCCCACCACCACGGCCGTGCCCCCTTTGCGCAAGCTTCCATAGGCCTGCGCGACGAGCGTGCCCAGGCCGACGCACTCGAAGGCGTAATCCACGCCGCCGTCGCTCAGCCGTTTGATGGCCTTGATTACGTTGGGCTCCAGGCTCGCATCCACGGTGTCGGTGGCGCCGAACAGGCGCGCGAACTCGAGCTTGTGAGCCATGGTGTCGACCGCGATGATGCTGGCGGCCCCGGCGATGGCGCAACCCTGGATCGCGCTCAGCCCGACGCCTCCGCAGCCGAACACGGCCACGCTCGAGCCGGCTTGCACGCGGGCGGTGTTGAACGCCGCGCCCACGCCGGTCATCACGCCGCAGGCCATCAGACAGGCCGGCTCCAGCGGCATGGCGGAATCGATCTTCACCACGCTGTCG
>DAIAZB010000721.1 GCA_027443745.1 Thiomonas sp.
CGCCGGCCGTCGAGGTTCCAGTAGCTGTGCTGCAGCAGATTGAGCGGGCACGGCGCGTCGACCTCGGCCTGCGCGTCCCACCACAGGGCGTCGCCATCCAGGCGGTAGTGCACACGCGCCCGGCAGTTGCCGGGAAAGCCCTGGTCGCCGTCGGGCGAATGCAGCGCCAGCGTGATCGAGGTGGCGTCGTGCGCCTCCACCGTCCAGCGCCGCGCGCCGAATCCGCCGGCGCCGCCATGGATGCAGTGCCCCAGCGGATGGTTCGCATCCAGACGCCAGCGCTGCTCGCCGTAGCGCAGTTCGGCATCCGCAATGCGGTTGGCGTAGCGGCCGCAGACGGCACCCAGGGACATGCGGTCTTCCCCGTAGGTCGCGGGATCGAGAAACCCCAGCGTCAGCGGGCGCTGCCCCTCGGGCGCGCGCCGCCACCACAGTTGCATCAGCCGGGCTCCGTAGGGCAGGATCCAGGCCAGCAAGGTGTCGTTGGCGATGATGCGAATCGCGGGGTCGGCCGCCGTCATGCCGCCGCTCGCGGGCCCAATTCCGAGCGTCGCGGCAGATCGGCGCCGCGACGGCTGCAAGTCAGTGCGGCGGCGCGGTTGGCGAAGTCCAGCAGTGCGTGCAGCGCGGCGGCATCCAGGCTCGGCAGCGCGGCGGCCGACAGCCGGCCCTGCTCGGCAAGGCTGGCCAGCAGTGCCGCCTGGAAAGTGTCGCCAGCACCGACGGTGTCCACCAGCGTCACCGGCTCCGCGTCCACCCTGGCCTGCGCCCGAGCGGTCCAGGCGCTTGCGCCCGCGCCTCCGTCGGTCACCACGACCAGCCGCACGCCGCGCGAAAGGCTGCGGGCGGCGAAGTCCGCGGCACTCAGGCCAGGGTGAAGCAGAGCCAGATCTTCGGCGCTGATTTTCACCAGATGGGCGCGCGCCAGCATCCAGTCCACACTGTCACGCCAGACATCCAGCCGCGGCTCGACGTTGAGCCGCAGGTTGGGGTCGTAGGCCACGAGGGCGCTGCCGTGCAGGCGTTGCACCAGGGCGCGCAAGGTTGCGCCCGCCGGCTGCACCACCAGCGCGAAGGAGCCGACATGCAGCGCGGTGACCGGCGACGGCAGGGCCGCCACGGCATCGAGCGCGGCAGTCGGCAACAGCCGGTCGGCGCAGCCTTCGCCATAGAAGGCGTAACTGGGCACGCCCTTCGCATCCAGGCCGACCAGACTGAGCGTGGTGGGCGCGGCGCTGCGATGCGCGGCGCCCAGCTCCACGCCTTCGGCCGCGAGGGCGCTGTGCAGACGCTCGCCGAGAAAGTCGGTGGAGAGTCCGCCAAAATAGGCCACGGGCTGGTCGAGCCGTGCCAGCCCGATGGCCACATTGAACGGCGAACCGCCCACGCGCGCGTCCAGCGCCATGCCGGTGGGCATGGTGCCGGCACCGAACACATCCATCAGGGCTTCGCCACAAACGAGGTGCATCGCAATCTTTCGCAAGTTGGTTGAGAAACGGCGCGCGGCGGCTCAAGGCGCATCGCGCCAGGTTCGCAGGGCCGGGTAGAGCCGGCGGAAACGGTCGTAGCGTGCGGCCAGGCCCAACGCCAGGGCGGGGTCGGGTTCGACCAAGCGCGCCTGCCGTGCGTCGCGTGCGAACACGACCGCCGGGTCGCCCTGCGCCGCCAGCCAGCCCAGCCTCGCGGCGCCACGCGCGGCCGCCACGTCGCCGCCTTCGCGCAGAGCCAGGGGCTCTCCCAGCAGCGTGGCCAGTAGCGTAGCCCACAACCTGCTGCGCCCGCCCCCGCCCACCAGGCCTAGTGGGGTGGAACCCGGGACGCGCTGGGCTTGCAGGCTTTGCCAGCCGTCGAGCAGGCCGAAACTCACGCCTTCGATCACGGCCCAGCCGATGTCGGCAGGGCCGTGATCATGGGTGAGCCCGACGAGGGCGCCCGTGGCATGGGGATCGTTGTGCGGGGTGCGTT
>DAIAZB010000722.1 GCA_027443745.1 Thiomonas sp.
CTGATTGGCGGTGTAGCAGCGCCCCTGCGCGGCCTCGTCGAACAAGACCTGCAGGATCACATCGCGTTTTCGGCGGCGTTCCGCGTCGAGTCGCTGGCCATACTCCTGCATGACCAGTCGTTCGTTTGCTTTGACCTCACACCATTGGCCGTGAACCTTGTCTACGTGCTTGAGGGGGATGCCCGGCCCATTGCGTAATTCGAAGATGATCTGCCGCGTCGTGCGTAGTTCGTCGGGACGGTACAGCAGTATCCCGCTCGAGTAGTAGCCGCGTAGGCTGCCAGCACCTGCCAGTGCCTGGAACGGGTCTTCTTCAAATTGCTTTTTGCCCAGTTTCTTCGTGTGGTGTGCCAGGATTACGCCCGCGTTCGGATTCACGGCCTGACGAATGCGTTCTACCCGCTGGGACAGAAAAAACAGCATGGCGCCGTTGTCGTTCTCGCCACCGGCGTCACCGCCATCGAACACATTGCGAATGGGATCGATGGCGATGACGTCTGGCGGTAAGCCACGAAATGCATCCGCAATGGTGGGAATCACCTGAGCCAGCCCTGTATCGTCGAGCACCAGACGCAACTGGGGGGTAGCGACGAAATTGGCACGGGCCGCCCCCAGACGGCTCGGCGGGAGACGGATCTCTTTCACCCGTTCACGCAGGTAGTGGTACTGCACCTCGGCTTGAAGATAGAACACGAGCAATGGTCGTGGGGGCGACATGCCCAGGAAAGGCGCGCCTGCGGCCATGTGCATGAGCCATGACAGCAGGAAGTCGCTCTTGCCAACCTTGGGCGCGCCACCGAAGACCAACAACCCGCCTGGGGTCAGCACGCGTGGGGAGATTAAATCCGGTGGCAGCGGCGAGTCATCGTCGAGCAGTTCACCCAATGTGAATGTCGGGAGCAAGGGCAAAGCCGCCTTGACCACGCGGCGCTCGCCGTGCGCGATAAAATCCGCGCAGTCAAATCCCTCAGTGACGGCATCGGCGGCATCCCACTTGTCGGGTTTGTCCGAAGGCGGCACCAGGATTGCCACGGATGAACAGCCTGCAGTAACACAAGCGCGTGCGGCGTTTTCGGCGTAGTCCCAGCCTGGCGCGTCCCGATCGGGCCAGATGACGATAGTTTTCCCGGTCAACGGATTCCAGTCGGTCTTGTCGACGGGTGCCTTGGCACCGCTCATTGCGGTGGTGGCCGCAATGCCACGGGCAATCAGGGCTTCTGCACACTTTTCACCTTCGACCAAGACGACCTCTCGCTGCTTCGAGATCGTTGGTTGGTTGTAGAGTGGCCTGGGGTCGGGTGCGCGCCACACGCGGGCACGAACATCCCAGGGGCGGTATTCCTTGCCCGTCGGTGGGTCGTACCGGTAGACACAGGCGATTAGTTCGCCCTCGGGTGACAGATAGTTCCACTTGCCGGTATAGGCGCCGAGGTCGTCCATCGGCGCGCTGCGAACATCGCGGCGCATCGGCGTGATGCTTGGGGCAGCAAGACCGAGCCATTGCCGGATTTCTCCGGCAACGCGTGGGAAATCGTTCCGGGCGGAGCGACCCTGCGACCGCGCCCACAGATCGATGACGTCGCCGCCTTCGTCGGTCGCGAAGTCCTTCCACAAACCGCGACGAGGGCCATCGAACTCGACGACCAGGCTTTTGCCGGGCGAACCATCGGTGTCGCCGACATAGAACTTGCTGCCCCGGATGCGGCCTTGCGGGAACAGGTAGTGTAAGACGGCTTCGAGCCGGTCCAGAAGCCCTGCGCGCAGTGCATCGGTGTCAGAGGCCGATTCGTCGCGCTGCTCGGAGGCATCGTTGAAATCGTGCCAGATGATGTTGTCGGCCATCATGTCGAACCCCAGCAGCGGTCCTGCCAGGGGCAGAACTTGCACTCGAAATGGGTCGGGGTAGTTGCATGGCGTGGCAACAACT
>DAIAZB010000723.1 GCA_027443745.1 Thiomonas sp.
CGCATCAGCACTCCCCTTCAATCGTCGTCTTCAGGCTTTGCCGCCCGGGTCTTCGTGGCCCCCGGAGGCGACTGTGACGCCGAGAACACGAGCGCCGCGCCGGAGACCACGATGCGCTGTCCGGGCTGCAGTGCCGCATCGCCTCCTTCGGCCAAGAAATACCCGCCCCCTGCGCGTGTGAGGGTCGGCACGGCGACCGGTACGAAGGTGCCGGGGGCGCTTTGCCGGTACACCAGCGCTTGCCCGTCGTGCCAGACCACCGCGGACGCGGGAATCAGGACCCCGGCCACCGTCCCATGCCCGCTGAGTGCGACCGTTAGTGGCGTGCCGATCGGCGCAGAGTCCTGAGTCGCCATGAGGTAGTACAGGCTGGGGCCCGCCACTCCCGCGACGGCGCGCGGCGCGCGGCCGACCAGGCGCAGGGCCACGCGCTTACCGTCGGGCGTTGACGCTCGTGGATCGATCGATGCGGGCGGAAGCGATTGGCCCAGGGGCAGGCTCACCTCGACGATCTGCTCGGCACCGCGTTCCAGTTCGGGTAGTGGCGCGGTGCCCGAAGCTGCTGCCAGCCCAAGTTTGGCGCCCCAGTCGGTGCGGGCGCGGGCCAGCAGTTCGCCCAGTTGCGCCTGCGCGCTGGCTTGGGCTGCCTGGGCGACCAGCAGTTGGGACTGCGCCGCCTGGAAGGCCGCTTGCGAGATATTGTGCCGGGTACGGTACAAATCGGCCGCACGCGCGGCCTCGCTACGCTTCAGCGCGGTCACTGCCTGCGTCGACGCGAGCTTGCCACGCGCAGCGGCGATCTGCGCCGAAAGGCTGATCAAAGGGCCCGGGTCAAGAACCATGCCAAACGCGACCACGCTCGGTGCGCGTCGGGTCTGCTGCAACGCGACGGCACGGATCTCGCCCGCGGACATGGCCTTGGAGCCGAGTATCACTGTGGCGAGTGGCTGCGCGCCGGCAGTGCCCGCGCCGGCGATCGCGGCGGCCACCAGCGCGGCACACCTGAAGAAGGTCCTGAGCATCATGGACTCCGGTGGAAAACCAGGAAGGGGTGGTAGAGCGCCGCCTCGAGCTGCCCGAGCGCCCTGCGCACGTGCACGGACGCCGACAGCGCGCCCTGCTGCGCCTGCACGTCAACCAGTTCTGCGCCGAGCAGCCGAAGGCGTCCGATCTGGCCCGCGGTGAAGGCACGGCGTTGCCGGTCAAGCGCATCCGCAGCCGCCTCGCGCAGTTGGCGCGCACGGATCCGCTCCGACTCGCTGGCATGCCAGTCCGTGCGGGCCTGATCGATCTGCGCCAGCACCCTGGTCTGGGTCGCGGCAAACGCATCGGCGGCGACGCGCCGTGCGGCGCGCGCCCGGGCGATCGGACCCTGGTTCTGGTTGAGGATGGGCAACGGCAGGGAGATCGACAGGATGAACTTGTTATCGCCCTGGTCGTAGTGGTAGCCGGGGCCGATGTCGATGGCGGGGTACTGCTGCGCGACCGCCAGGCGCAGCCCCGCCTGCGCGGCCGCGTAGTGGGCAAGGGCGGCCAGTACCTCGGGGCGCGAGGTGAGCGCCGAGTGAACCAGGGGGGCGAGGCGGCCCGGCTGCCGCGGATGGGCGATCCCGCGCATGTCGATTGCGATGCCCCTCAGCGCGGTACTCGGAAGGCCCAGTGCGGCGGCCAGGGCCGTGCGCCCCAGCTGGCTGGCGCGCCGGTCCGAAGCAAGCTGAAGTTCAGCCTCGTTGAAAGCGAGCGTCGCATTGGTCAAGGCCGCCGCCGAGACCATGCCGGCCCGGTAGCGTTGTTCGACCACGTCACGGTAACGACCCGCGAGCGCAGCCCGCCGAGCCGCGAGCCTCGCCGCCTGCTGCGCCGACCACAGGTCGAGCATGGCCGCGCTTACCTGAGCGCGGAGTTGCCAGGCGGTGACGGCGATGACATGCCGTGCCTGCTCGGTCTGGGCGCGCGCCAGCGCGATGCGAGCGGGACGCGCGCCGTAAGACTGGATCAGAAAGGTGACGACGGGGCCGACGGTCCACGGCGAAGCGGAGGTGCTAGTGTCATAGGTCGGCGCGAGCTGCAAGCTCGGGTTTGGCAGCGCCGCTGCCGTCGTCTCGCCACCTTGGGCTTCACGCAGCCGAGCCTCGGCCAGCGGCATGTCGGGGCGTTCGTAGACAGCCACCAGGGACAAGGTGCCGATGTTCCAGCGAGGTGGGCCGCCCTGGTGCAGTTGGGCCGCGAGGAAGCGCAGCAAACGGGGATCGGATAGCGTGCGCCGGGTCAACGCCTGCGCCATCTTCTCGGGATGGAGGGGGCGCGGCATGTAGCTCGCGCATCCGCCAAGCAGCGCGCAAACGAGCAAGGCGGCCGGCAGTCGGGTCTTCATCGCGTCTCGGGCCTCGGGAAAAGCCCTGATGCTAGAGACCCCTGTGTCGTCAATTTGTCGTCGGCCCGGCCGGCTGGTTCCCGCGCGGGTGCAGATCCAGGCGTACCTGCAGTTCACCCGCTTCGCCGTACACGTAGGCCAGACTCCAGCCCAGGCGCTCGCACAACTGCCGCACCAGGTACAGCCCGATTCCGGCGCCGCGGGCGCGGCCGGCATCCGCCAGGGCCAGCGAGCGGTACAAACGCGCGACCGCGGCCGCGTCCAGCGCCTCGCCACGGCTGTCGATGCGGAACACACCTTCGCGCAGCCCGAGCTCCAGACACCCGGCCGGGGTGTGCTCGATGGCGTTGCGCAGCAGGTTGCCGAAGATCATCGCGGCGATGGCGGGAGCCACGTGCACCGAGGCCGGCTCGATCTCCCCCAGATCCAAGCTCAGCGGCCGGCCTTCCAGCAGCGGACGGTAGTCGGCGATCAGGCCCGGCAACCACTCATGCAGCGCAAGGGGCGCCACCGCAACAGCATTCGAAGGCTCCTTGGCAAGCTGCAGCAGGGCAGCCAGGGTATCCCGCATCGCCTCGGTGGTGAGGCGGATGCGCTGCAGCGCCCGCCGCCCGTCACCCCCTAGCCTCTCTGACTCCAGCACCTGCGCCGCTCCCGCGATCACCGAGATGGGAGTGCGCAGCTCGTGGCTCGCGGTGTCGATGAATTCACGCTCCCGCAGCACGAAGCCGTCGAGGCGCTGCAGAAAGCCGTTGACGGCCGTCTCCAGCGCCTGGATCTCTTGCAACTGGTACCCGGGAATCAGACGCGCATCACGCTGCGACGGGTCGAGTGCATGGACCGAGTCGACCAGACGAGATACAGGGCGCAGCAGCCGGCCGGCG
>DAIAZB010000724.1 GCA_027443745.1 Thiomonas sp.
CAGCGCGCCTGGGCGCAACGCCCGCACAAATCGCCCTGTCCTGGCTGTTAGCGCAAAAACCCTGGATCGTCCCCATCCCGGGCACCACCAAGCTGCATCGCCTGCAGGAGAACCTGGGCGCTGTGCCGATCGCCCTGAGCCCTGCGGATGTCGCCGCACTCGGCCGCGCCGCCGCGCAGATTGCCGTGGTCGGCGAGCGCTTGCCGCAAGCCGTCCTGGAATTGAGCAACAGGTGATCGAAAATCCGCTGAAGCTGTGTGGAGCGTCGCGGCGGTCAGCAGGCTGCTGACGTTCTGTTGGATCGTTTTCGAAGTCAGAATCGCAAGGACTGCATCATGCAAACTCGTCAACTGGGCCGTCATGGCCCGCAGGTCTCGGCCATCGGCCTGGGCTGCATGGGCCTGAGCTACGGCTATGGGCCGGCAACGGAGACGGCGGAAGGCATCCGCCTGATCCGCGCGGCGTTCGAGCGCGGCGTCACGTTTTTCGACAGCGCCGAGGCCTACGGCCCGTTCGTCAACGAGGATCTGCTCGGCGAGGCGGTGGCGCCGTTCCGCGATCAGGTGGTCATCGCCACCAAGTTCGGTTTCGTCGACGGTGAAGTGGCCAAGGGCCTCGACAGTCGCCCCGCGCAGATCCGCGCCGTGGCGGAGGCCTCGCTCAAGCGACTGAAGACCGACCGCATCGATCTGTTCTACCAGCACCGTGTCGATCCAAACGTGCCGATCGAGGACGTGGCCGGCACCGTGCGCGACCTGATCCGCGAAGGCAAGGTCAAGCACTTCGGCCTGTCCGAAGCCGGGGCGCAGACCATCCGCCGCGCCCATGCGGTGCAGCCGGTGGCGGCGTTGCAGAGCGAGTATTCGCTGTGGTGGCGCGAGCCCGAGCAGACGGTGCTGCCGGTGGTGGAGGAACTGGGCATCGGCTTCGTGCCCTTCAGCCCGCTGGGCAGGGGTTTCCTCACCGGCGCCATCGACGCCAACACCAGTTTCGACAAGAGCGATTTCCGCAACATCGTGCCGCGCTTCAGCGAGGACAACCGCCAAGCCAATGCGGGGCTGGTTGACGTGCTCGGCCATCTCGCGTCCGTCAAGGGCGTGACGCGGGCGCAGATTGCGATCGCCTGGCTGTTGGCGCAAAGGCCCTGGATCGTGCCGATTCCTGGTACGACCAAACTGCACCGGCTGGAGGAGAACGTCGGCGCGGACGCGGTCAAGCTGACCGCGAACGATCTCGTCGCCATCGAGCAGGCGCTGCAAGCCATCACCATCGTCGGTGATCGCTATCCGGCCCACATGCAACAGCGGGTCGATCGCTGAAGCCGTGCGTTCGAACATCACATGCCTTGGCACGATGTCGTCAAGCCCATGCACCACTTGTGATCCTTGCGGTGTGACCGCTGCGATGCCCTTGGGTGATCGGCAAAGCCTGCGTGTGCTCGCCATCCTGAGCACGCTGATGGCCTTCGCATCGATTTCGACCGATCTCTACCTTCCTGCGCTTCCGGCCATGGGCCACGCGCTCCACGCAGGTGTCGGGGCGATCGAATGGACCATCTCCGGCTACCTGATCGGGTTCAGCGTGGGGCAGTTGTTCTGGGGACCGATCGCCGACCGCCTCGGGCGCCGATTGCCGGTGGCGCTCGGACTGCTGCTGTTCATCGCCGGATCGGCGGGTTGCGCGCTGTCCACCAATGCCGCGTCGCTGATTGCCTGGCGCGGGGTGCAGGCGGTCGGCGCCTGCGCCAGCGTGGTCCTGGCGCGCGCGATGGTGCGCGACCTGTATGACGGAGCCCGCGCGGCCAGGATGCTGTCGACCCTGATCACGGTCATGGCGATTGCCCCGCTGGTTGGGCCGAGCGTCGGCGGCCTGATCCTGCGCCTGGCCTCGTGGCGCGCGATCTTCTGGGCCCTGGTCGTCGTCGGCCTGCTGACCCTCGCTTCATTGCGGCTGCTGCCGGAAACGCTGCGCAGCGAGCACCGAAGCCGGGAATCGCTGCGCGCCGCCTTCCGGGGCTACGCCGAACTGCTCCGGCATGGCCCGCTGCTCGCCTATGCCGGTGCCGGGGGTTGCTTCTACGGCGGTGTCTATGCCTACATCGCGGGTACCCCCTTCGCCTTCATCGCGTACGACCACCTATCCCCGCAGGCCTACGGCCTGCTGTTCGCCGCGGGCATTCTGGGCATCATGGCGACGAACCAGATCAACGGCCGCCTCGTGGGGCGCCTCGGCAGCGATCGTCTGCTGCGCCGGGGCGCCTATGGCGCGGCCCTGGCTGCGGCCTGGAGCGTGGTGGCCGCGTCGACGGGCTGGGGCGGGCTCGCGGGGCTCGTGATCCCGTTGTTCGGGTTCGTGTCGGCGAACGGGTTCATCGTCGCCAACTCCATGGCCGGAGCGCTGGGCATCTTCCCCCGGCGTGCAGGCGCCGTCTCGGCGCTGGTCGGTTCGGTGCAGTACGGCAGCGGCATTCTCGGCTCGGCGTTCGTCGGCTTGTTTGCCGACGGCACACCCAGGCCGATGACCTGGGTGATCGCGCTGTTCAGCGTCGGCAGCGTCCTTTGCGTGCATGTCCTGCGACCTGCGCCGTCGCGAGACCGGTGGGCCACAACTGGAGAAACACCATGACGACCCGAAAGCCGGGCCGCAGCCGGTTCCAAGTCTGAGCCCTTGGATGGGGTCGCAGGGGCATGGGCGCCCTCGATGGGCCAACGTCAGGCACGGCCACAGAGTTGGAGTTGGCGGCCATGGGGCTCGTGCCGCGTCGACAGCCCGACACCACCGGCAAAGCGGTCGCCATCATCGGCACAGCCCCGCCGGATCCAACGCCTTGTCACGCACGGCCGTGCGAACGGTTCAGACGCGGCCCTTGTATTCGCCGGTACGGGTGTCGATTTCGATCTTGTCGCCCGTGGCCACGAAGATCGGCACCGGGATTTCCACGCCGGTGGAAATTTTTGCCGGCTTGAGCACCTTGCCGGAAGTGTCACCCTTCACGGCCGGCTCGGTGTAGATGATCTCGCGCACCACGGTGTTGGGCATCTCCACCGAGATGGCCTTGCCGTCGTAGAACACGACTTCGACGGGCATGCTGTCTTCGAGGTAGTTGATGGCGTCGCCGAGGTTGTCTTTTTCCACTTCGTACTGGTTGTACTCGGTATCCATGAAGACATACATGGGGTCGGCGAAGTAGGAATAGGTGCAGTCTTTGCGGTCGAGCATGACTTGATCAAGCTTGTCGTCAGCCTTGTAGACGACTTCGGTGCCACCGCTGGTCAGCAGATTCTTCAGCTTCATCTTTACCGTGGCGGCGTTGCGGCCACCGCGGCTGTATTCGGTCTTTTGCACGACCATGGGATCCTTGCCCACCATGATGACATTGCCGGCGCGGATTTCTTGAGCGAGTTTCATAAATCAGGAGAGAACAGGTGTCTGTTGAAAAGTCAACGTCGCATTTTAGCCAGGGGCTGGCCCTGGTCGCTGACTACAGCGGTACGGTCTGCGTATGCTGGGCGCGCCCAGCCGTCAGCAGTTGGCTGGCCAGGTCAGGCTGGCTGGCCAGGCGGTTGCACCAGGTGCGGGCGTGGCGGCGCAGTTGCGGCAACGCGGTGACGAACTCGGACCAGGCGCTGTCCAGATCGAGGTTGCGGTTCCAGGCCGTCCAAAGCGGAATGATGGCGTCGCGCACGTCGGCCGTTGCGTCCTTGAGATAGAGATCGAAAAAGGCGTCGAGCTTCTTGTCATGCACGCCGTCTTGCTGGGGGTAGATGTGCCACACCATCGGGCGTGCTGCCCACTGCGCGCGGACGAAGGAGTCTTCGCCGCGCACGATGCAGACATCGGCCGCCCAGAGCAGTTCGTCGAAGCGCTCCTGCGGCATGAAGGGCAGGGCGCAGAGGGTGAGGCTGCCGCGCACGGTGGTCTGACCGGTGAGCAGTTGCATATGCAGCCAGTCGTTGACGGCTTCGATGATGGGGCCGGGACAGATCCACAGCACGGTGGGGCGATCAGCGGTGGCCAGGCCCTGCAACCAGGACTCCAGCCTTGCACGCGCATAACTGAACAGCACCACCGTGGTGGCATGCTCGGGTGGTGGGGGAAGGCTGAGGGAGCGCAGGGCGATGCGGCGGGCGGCGGGCATGGCTTGCCAGGCGTCACGCCGGGCAAGCAGATCGGCTTCGCGAATCAGGCCGCCGGTGGCCGGGGTGAAGCCGGGAAAGAAAAACAGCTTGTTGATGCCGCCGGGCTGCGGCGAGGGCTTGAGGTGGCTGCCTTCGACCCAGGGTTCGGCACTGAGGTGTTCGAGATTGAACCAGCGCAGGCGTTCGGCACCACGCTGCTGGACACGTTCGAGGAAAGCAGGAACCAGTTTGCAGCCAAACAGCTCGACCACCACGTCGCCGGGTTCGAGCTGGAGCTGGCGGCCCCAGTTGAACACCTGGACGCCGTCCACGCTCTGTTGTGCCAGGCGCGGATTGATCTGCGGGCAAATGACGCGGAAGGTGTTCAAATCGTCGACGAACAGCCGCACGTTGCGGCCATGCTCGTGCGCGAGCTGTCGTGCCAGACGCCAGCCCACGCCGATGTCGCCGAAGTTGTCCACGACATGACAGAACAGATCCCAGGTATCGCGTTGGTTCATCAGCTAGGCGGCGCAGGCGCCGTTCGTTCGAATGTGGATGTGTACGACGCGCATTGTCGTCGCTGTTCGCGTCTGGCAGATTTTCGCGATGCGGTGCATGCACGCCATCCGGGTTACACCTGTCTGCCGGTTCCGTCCTTGGGCCCGCTTTGCGCATCGATGCTGCTGGTGGGCCTGGCGCCCGGTCTGCATGGCGCGAACGCCAGCAACCGGCCGTTCACCGGAGACGGTGCCGGGCCGCTGTTGTACGGCACGCTGACCGATCTGGGCCTGGCACGGCGCGAGCCGCAAGTGGCCATCACCGATCATCCCTCCAGCATCACCGCGGGTGATGGGTTGGCCTTGCTGAACTGCCGCATCTGCAACAGCGTGAAGTGTCTCCCGCCCGATAACAAGCCCCTGCCCGCCGAGGTCCGTGCCTGCAATCCGTACCTGCAGGCTGAACTACAGGCCATGCCGCAACTCAGGGTGATCGTCGCGCTGGGCACCGTGGGCCACGGCGCCGTGCTCATGGCGCTGGGGCTGAAGCCCTCGGCGGCCCGTTTCGCGCATGGGGCGCGCCATGAACTGAGCGGCATCACCCTGTACGACAGTTATCACTGCAGCCGCTACAACCAAAACACGGGGCGCCTCACGGCGGCCATGTTCCGTGAGGTGCTCTGCGAGGCCGCGCGTGAGGCCGGGGCCATCACTTCACCAGACTCGACACGATGAAGCAGTCACCGGACCCGCCGCGCCCCGCTGCAGGCAGTGCCGACGTTGCCGACCCCGAGGCGCTGGCTCGGCAGATCGCCGCCTTGCCTCATCTGCCCGGCGTCTATCGCTATTTCGCGGCCGACGGCACGCTGCTGTACGTGGGCAAGGCGCGCGACCTCAAAAAGCGCGTATCAAGCTACTTTCAGAAAGACCATGGGGGCACACGCATCGGCCATATGGTGTCGCGCATCGCGCGATTGGACACCACGGTGACCGGCTCCGAGGCCGAAGCTCTGTTGCTGGAAAACAACCTGATCAAGACGCAGGATCCACGCTACAACATTCTGTTTCGCGACGACAAGTCCTATCCTTATCTCAAGCTCACCACGGGACATGACTTTCCGCGTATGGTGTATTTCCGCGGTGTCGTGGACCGCAGGCATCGCTACTTCGGGCCTTATCCGAGTGCCTGGGCTGTCAAGGAAAGCATCGCCTTGCTGCAGAAGGTGTTCCTGCTGCGCACTTGCGAAGATACCGTGTTTGCCAACCGCAGCCGGCCCTGCTTGCTGCACCAGATTCATCGCTGCACGGCCCCTTGCGTGGGACGCATTTCGAGCGAGGCCTATGCCGCGGACGTGACCGCCGCGATGCGCTTTCTGCGCGGTGAACATGACGGCGTGCTGAAGGATCTGGAGCTGCGCATGCATGATCTGGCCGCGCATCTGCGCTTCGAGGAAGCGGCCGTGGTGCGCAACCAGATCACGGCCTTGTCGCGCGTGCTGCACCAGCAGAGCATGGAGGTGGGCAGCGACCAGGACGCCGATATCCTGGCCGTCGTGCTGCAGAATGACCGCGCCTGCGTCAACCTGGCGATGGTGCGCGGCGGGCGGCACCTCGGCGACCGTGCTTACTTCCCCAGCCATGTGCGCTGGCTGGATGTGGCGGCGGGTGAGGGCGGCGCAGCGTCTGGTGAGGCGCCGTCCCCGGGCGAGTCTGGCGGGGGCTCTGCGGACGCATTGAACAATATGGCCGCATTGCAGGCCGTGCTCGACGCTTTCATCGCTCAGCATTACCTGGAGTTGCCGCTGCCACCAGTGCTGGTTTGCAACGTGGCCGTGGACGCCGAACTGATGGCGACCTTGCAGCAGCATGGCGGCCAGCGCTGCCAGGTGGTGAGCGCTCCGCGCGGCATGCGCCGGCGTTGGCTGGACATGGCGGTGCAAGGCGCACAACTCGCGCTGGCGAGGCTGTTGGCCGAGGAGGGCGCGCAGCATCACCGCACGCGCGCTCTGGCGGATGCGCTGGGCCTGGATGCGCAGGATCTGGACGCTTTGCGCATGGAGTGCTTCGATATCAGCCACACCGCAGGCGAGGCGACCCAGGCTTCCTGCGTGGTCTTTCAGCACCACGCGATGCAGTCTTCGCAGTACCGCCGATACCGTATCGACGGCATCACCCCTGGCGACGACTATGCCGCCATGCGCCAGGTGCTCACCCGCCGTTATGCCAAGTTGGCGGAGGCGGCCGAGACCCAACTGGCCAAGCTGCCCGATCTGGTGCTGATCGACGGTGGCCGTGGTCAGGTGTCCGCTGCGCGTGAAGTGTTCGAAGAACTGGGCCTGGACATCACCCGCTTGGTTGGCGTGGAGAAGGGCGAGGGCCGCAAGGTTGGCCTGGAGGAACTGGTGTTTGCCGACGGACGCCCCAAGGTGACGCTGCCGCCAGACAGTCCCGCGCTGCTGCTGGTGGCTCAGGTGCGTGACGAGGCACATCGATTCGCCATCACCGGCATGCGGGCGCAAAGGGCGCGCACCCGGACCGGCAGTTCCAAGCTCGAGGACATCGCCGGCATCGGCCCCAAGCGTCGTGCGCGGCTGCTTTCCCGTTTCGGTGGCGTTCGCGGCGTGGCCACCGCCAGCATCGAAGACTTGATGACGGTTGATGGCATTTCACGCGACTTGGCGCAGAGCATTTATGCCGCTCTTCACTGAGCCCACGATGTCGCCGCACGGGTTGGCGCCAGGTGACGACGAACGGCCCAAGGTTGTCCGTACGTGCAAGACCCTGTGGCATAATCGCGGGTTTCGGGTGGTTAGCTCAGCGGTAGAGCACTGCCTTCACACGGCAGGGGCCACAGGTTCGATCCCTGTACCACCCACCAAAATCAACAGATCTCATCGGGCCATCCTGATCAACAGCCACGCATCGTGGCTGTTTGTTTTGGGCGTTGGGGCCGAGCCGCGTCGCATGTCTCGATGCAAGTCTCCAATCTCTCGGCCGAGGGCGGAGCACAGATCCGCAACGACCTGCTCAATTCTGGGTTTACCTCAAGTCCAAGATGCAAACTTTTGATCTTGCATCCATTTTTCCCTTTTGTTACGCTGCTGGTCAATTCTCGCTACTCACGCCATGCGCCCCCACTTCCGTTGTCAACGTCCTGCCAGGGGGTTGCTGTCGCTGCTGCTCGTGTTCACCTTGTTCGTGGCGGGGACAGGCGCGGTGCTTGCCGCCAACCAGGACGGCACGGTTTCGGCATCCGGCGAGAGTGGCAAGGCCATGTCGCATCGTGCTGCCATCAAGACGAAGCGCTTGACGAAAAAGCACGCCGTGGCTCTCGCCCGATCGGTCAAACGTCGCCGCCTGCATGTCGCGTCGCCGGTGCGCCGCGGCAAACCCGTGGTGCGTGTGAATGTGAAGCGGCATCCGTCACCCACGGTTCGGCGCGTCGTTGCCGATCGGCCCACGCCCAGGGCTGATATGGCGACGTCGGATGACCCGGTTGCTTTGCGTTCCGGCTCTGCTCTGGTGATCGATGCGCAGACCAATCAGGTGCTGTTGAGCAAGAACGCGATGGATGTGCGCCCCATTGCATCGCTCACCAAGCTGATGACCGCGGCGGTGATCCTCGACGCGCACCTGCCGATGGATCAGATCATTGACATCACGGATGCCGATATCGACACGCTGAAATGGAGCAGTTCTCGTCTACGTCCCGGCATGAAGTTGAGCCGCGAGGAGTTGCTCAAGCTGGCTCTGATGTCGTCCGAAAACCGCGCTGCCCATGCCCTGGCGCGCACCTACCCGGGCGGCATCGATGCGTTCATGCTGGCCATGAACCATAAGGCCCAGTTGCTGGGCATGACTCAGACCCGCTACATCGATCCGACCGGACTTTCGCCACAGAATGAGTCCAGCGCTCACGATCTGGCGCTGCTCGTGAAGGCGGTCTACGCCTACCCCTTGATCCGCGAGTTCTCCACGCACGAAAAAAGCACCGTGGATGTGGGGCACCGCGAGATTCAATACCGCAACACCGATCACCTGATATTCAACCGCGGCTGGGACATCCTGCTGCAAAAAACCGGCTACATCAACGAGGCAGGTCATTGCCTGGTGCTCAACGCCGT
>DAIAZB010000725.1 GCA_027443745.1 Thiomonas sp.
GTTCCGTCAGGGCGTGGTACTGTTTGAACAACTTGAGCGCAGGCTCCAGCTTGCCGCTGCGCTGAGCCTCGAGGTAATCGAGAAGGGCGTACAAGCCGGATTCGAGTGTGCTCTGGGCCGAGGTGTCGAAACCGGCCGGTTGCTCGATGAACCGTGCGAGCACCCGTTCTGTTGCCAGGGCGAGCCGCGCTGCCGAGACGTAGCCGAGCAGATCGATGGCCCCGGCGGCCTGATGCACCTGATGGCGCGCCTGCAGCAGATAACCCGCTGCGGGCTGCGCGTCGTCACCCTGGGCCTGAGTGCGCAATTGCATTTGCTTGCGCAATGCGGCTTGCGCGGCGAGCAGGTTCTCGCGCACTTGCTCGATGACCCAGACCAGCGGTCCGGGGTCCAGCTGCGTGGTGGAAAGCGGTGTCGAGACAGCGGGGTTCATGCCTTGGGGCGCGCAGGAAGGAGATCGTTGGACGGGTCGGAATGGGTGCCCGGAATGTGGCGCATCAGGCGATCTTGAAACGCGACACGGACTCGCGCAGCGCCTCGGCCACGCGTGCCAGTTCGCCGACCAGTTCGGCAGTGGAGCGCGTGCCCTGGCTGGTCTGCTCGGTCACGGCGAAGATGTGCTGGATGTTTCCCGCAACCTTGTTGGCCGACTGCGCTTCGGTGAAGGTCTGCTCGGAAATGCGCTGAATCAGCTCGGCAAGCTGGCGCGACACGCGGTCGATTTCGGTCAGCGCCGTGCCGGCGTTGTCCGAGAGCTTGGCGCCTTCCACCACGCCTTGCGTACTTTTTTCCATGGCGGCAACGGCGTCTTGCGTGTCGGTCTGAATCGCGCGTACCAGCGCCGAGATCTGTTTCGCGGCTTCGGCGGAGCGCTCGGCGAGGCGCTGCACTTCCTCGGCCACGACCGAGAAACCGCGGCCGGCATCACCCGCTGAAGCGGCTTGAATGGCGGCATTCAGCGCCAGGACGTTGGTCTGCTCCGTCAGGTCGGAAATCAACTCGGTGATTTCGCCGATTTCCTGTGAGGACTCGCCCAGGCGCTTGATGCGCTTGGAGGTGTCCTGGATCTGGGTGCGGATGGCGTTCATGCCGTCGATCGAATTGCGCACCGCCTGCAGGCCCTGTTCGGCGGCCGAGAGTGACTGACGAGCCACGTCGGATGACTGTTGCGCTTGAGCCGAGACCGCATTGATGCGTTCGGCCATTTCCAGCACCGACTGGCCGGTTTCACGAATTTCCACCAGTTGCTGCTCGGATGACTTGAGCAGGTTGCCGGACGTGGTTTGCGCCTTCGAGGACGCGTAGCTCACCTGGTCGGCGGTGGATTGCACTTGCGACACCAGATTGCGTAACTCCTCCACCGTGTAGTTCACCGAGTCGGCAATGGCCCCGGTGATGTCCTCGGTCACCGTGGCCTGTTGGGTCAGGTCGCCCTCGGCAACGTTCTGCAACTCGTTCATCAATCGCAAAATGGCAGACTGGTTGGCCTCGTTGGTTCGGCGGGCATCGAGTTCCTGGCGTTCGGCAAGATGACGCTGCATCTCGGACTGATCCGCACGCTGGCGCGTTTCCTGCACATACAGCCTGGCTAAACCAGCCAGAGTCAGCAACGCCAGCGCCCCCATGGCGATCAGGAACAACAGCGCAGGCGTGCTCACGCCGGCGTGTGACGCGAAGTTGCCCTGCAAGGCCTGCAGCTTGGCCAGCAATGGCACGGAATCCTTCACCACCGATGCTTGCGCAGCGCGCGCGCTGCTCAGGCCCTGCAGATTGGACAGAATGCCGGTGGTGAGCTGGCGGGTTTCACCGAAACTTTTCACCAACTTTTGCAGCTGGGCGCGCAGTTGCAGGCTTTTGGCTGCGGTCAACTGGAGATTCGGATCGCCATCAAGCAGTCCCTTGGACAAGTCATTGAAGGTGTTCAGATCCTTGCCGAGAGCGAAGACAGCCTCGGGGCTGACGCCTTCGAAAGACAGAAACTCGTTTGCCGACTTGCCAATGCGCTGGGTCAGCATATTGAGCTGCGTGGCCGCGGCGATGTTGGCCGGAGGCGCGTTTTCCTGCAGCATCAGCGAGGAGATCGTCTCCGTTGTCTCAAGCAGGCTGTCGGACTGCCGATTCACCGTACGCAAGGACTTGTTCGTTTGTGTCAGCACCGGTTCAAGCTTGACCACGGACAGCGCGTTTTTCACCATCCCGTCGACCAGGGGTTGAATCGCTGCCAGATCGGAATTGGCCGCTGCATTGCCACCGCCCAGCGCTTGGACATCGCGGCTCAGGGCATTGGCGCCCGTTTTGAGCTCACCGAAGGAGCTCTCCGAGCCCAGCAAGGAGGCACTGATGGACTTGGCAACAAGCTGCGACTGCATCATGGCGTCGCCGGTGGTATCCAGTAACTTGGCAGAACTGGCTGCTACGCGCAGCGTCACGGTCAAACCCAGCGCGATCAGGACCACGGCGACGATAAGCAGCAGAACCAGCACACGCTGCTGCTGGGGCAAGGGCAGGTGGCCGATCAAGGGAAGTGCGTTTTGCACCTCTTGCTGTGGGCGCTGTTCTTGCGCGTCCTGATCCATTTGGACTGTCGACGAGACAGAGACGCTGGATTCGGCGATGGCCGTGGGGACCTCGAGGGGGTTTTTGGAACCGAACAGGGGAAACAGGGCCATGGGAACTCCGGCGTGACGTCTAGTGTGGAATTTGAGCAGGGAAGGCAGTCAGGCAGTGTCAGTGGCGGTTGGTGCCTCAGCGCGATGGGCAACCGCTCGCACTAGACGACGGCAAGAAATTCGGGGTCATCAGCCAACAAGGCCAGGTTGAGTTCGCGCCAGGTCAACCCCGAAGTGTCGAGCAGTCCCGGGCCGAGCCAAGGTTCTGGGGCTGCAGGCGCGTGCTCGTCCCTGACAAATTGTCCGGGTGTGCGCAAGCCGGCAAGTTGATCGACCAGCAGCACGGCGTTGATTTCCAGTTGGGGTGCGAACTGGATGTACCGGTTTTGGGCATTGCTGCGTGGGCTGCTGGTGGGGCGTGCACCCAAAAAAGCCGCGAGGTCGATGACGCCGCTCAACACGCCACGCAAATTAACCAGGCCGGCGAACCAGGCCCGTCCATGTGGCAAAGGCATGGGCGACTCGTAAGCCGAGATTTCACCCGCTTGCACCAAGGGCAACAAGATGCGCTGCTGGCCAGCGACCACGGCCAGCCAGCGTGACTCGCTCTGTGTCAACTGCGCCGCCTGCAGACGCGATGCGAGCTGGCTCTGGAATTCAATCAGGCTGCTGCGTGCCATGTTTTGGACTGAGGGGCAA
>DAIAZB010000726.1 GCA_027443745.1 Thiomonas sp.
GACTGACCGATCTGCTGCAGGAGCCGTTTCGCATCGGGGACACGGCATGCACGATCGGCATGGCGCTGGGCAGCGCCAGCTATCCCGAAGACGCGCAGGAGCTGACCGACTTGCTGGCGTGCGCTGATGCCCGCATGTACGCGGTCAAGCTGCAGCAGCACGCCGCCGCGTCGCTGCGCACGCACATGCCAGCAGAGGCACCGAAGTCGGGCCGCACGGTTCTGGAAGCTTGATTCTGAGCCACGCCGGCGCGTCCAGCCGTGCGGCGCTCAGCCGGTGCCGGTGATCGACGGCGGCAAGGCGCTGCGCCGCGCCATCACACAGACCTTCGGCGCCGCCGCGCTCATCCAGCGCTGCCAGGAGCACAAGCGCCGCAACGTCCTCGACCACCTGCCCAAGACGATGCACGCCAGTGTCAACCGTGCGCTGCGCGATGCCTGGGCGGCCAGCGACGTCGATCTGGCTCGGCGTCAACTGCAGCGCCTGGCCAACTCCCTGACCTCCAAGCATCCAGGCGCCGCCGCCAGCCTGCGCGAGGGCCTGGAGGACACGCTGACCTTGCAGACGCTGGGCATCACCGGCTCGCTGTACCGCACTCTGCGCACCACCAACCCGATCGAAAACCTCAACGGGCTGGTCGCCACCTACACCCGCAACGTCAAGCGCTGGAGTGACGGGGCCATGGTGCTGCGGTGGGTCGCCAGCGCCTTGAACGACGCGGCCCCACGCATGCGTCGACTGCGTGGCTGCGACCAGATGAAAACCCTCCTGCACGCCCTCGTGCAGCGCTCACCAAAGGGCACTGCCGAGGCCAATCGCCAGGCCGCGTAGCATCCCCACCATGCAGCCGTCACCTCAGCACGGTCCAACAGCGAACGGGACATCGCCATTTCCACGAAGGTGCCGGCGCTATAACCCAGCATCCGGAAGATATTGACGACAGTCGGTAGGCCGTCGAATTTTTGCTTCACCGGCGCGGGCAAGGTAGCGAAATCGGGATAGGGGATTTTGAGCTTCGAGCTGATTTTCTTATTGAGCTCGACTTCTTTACTCATTACAGGCTCCATTGAGCGTTGGCCACCTTGCGATTGATCGAATCTTTCCTGAGGCTGCCGACGATCACCGCCACGTCACCTATCCTGTCCATTTAGTTTCCTTCCCTGGTTGTGTTTTTTTCGTTTGACGAATCTACTCCCGCACGTCCTTGCGCAGAGAGATGTGCGACAGGCAAATGCCAGCCGTGCCTGATCGCCATAAAGCGAAGACCGAAACACAATATCCCCCCGGCAAGTGCAGAGACACCATAGGGAAGACCTAGCACATTGCCGATGACAACGATTGACGCGCCCGCTAGCGCCGCGACGGCATAGAAATCGGAACGCAGGACTTGCGGGATTTCGCAAAGGAGCACGTCGCGCGCCATGCCCCCGCCAATGCCGCTTAGCATGCCGAGGAGCGCCGATGCGACCGGGCCTAGTCCGAACTGGATAGCCTTCTGTGTGCCGGCGACGGCGAAGAACGCAAGGCCCGCTGCATCAAACAGCAGCACAGGTGTACGCAGTCTATCGACGCCCGCATACCAGAAAAAAGTGATGAGCCCTGCCAGAATGGAGACCAGAAGATACCGAGTATCGGTGAGGGCGGATGGGGGCACCGCGCCGATCAGCACGTCACGCGTGATCCCGCCAACATTTCCCGTCACGAAAGACAGGACGAGGATGCCGAAGATGTCGAGCCGGCGATTAACCGCGGCGACTGCCCCGCTGATCGCGAAGACAAATGTCCCGCCCAAGTCCAGGATAGGCACAAAGCTTTCAATCGTGGCCATTACGGCTCCCGCAACACCCGTCGATGCACGCGAACATCAGCTTGCAACGAGCCAGGCTAACGCGCCTACAACCAGCGCCTCTACGCCGGTCTCCAGGGTGGGGTGCAGGACCGGTGCGAATTGCGGGCTGTGATTGACTGGAAGATCATTGAGCTTCCCCGCTGCCTTGGCCTCAGCATAGGTTTTAGGATCATTTCCTCCTACGAACCAAAACACCGAAGGAACATGCCACGCGGTGCCAAAGCAGCCAAAATCCTCACTGGCCGGCGCGGGTCCGGTGTGTCTCACCCGGTCGGCGGAAAAATAATCCCGAAATGCCGCGGCGATGCGGTTGCTCGCGGTTTCGTCGTTCACGTTGAGCGGGTAGCGGTCGAGCGGTGTTATCTCCGGCTTGCGCGGCGCCCCCGAAGCCTCGGCCTCGGCATTGACAATCCGCTCGATCGCGGCAAGCACGTGCTTGCGCACGCCGGCATCGAAGGTCCGCACATTGAGCTTGATAATAGCCTCGTCGGGAATGACGTTCTCTTTTGTGCCGGCCTGCAATACGCCGACCGTGACCACCGCCGCCTCGTTCGCGGCAACCTCGCGGGACACGATGGTCTGGAGCCGCAGGACGACGGATGCCGCCATGACGACGGGATCGATGCTTGCCTGCGGCATCGAGCCATGCGCACCACGTCCGAACAGACGGATTTGCAGACTGTCCGCCGCGGACGTGATCGGTCCGGCGCTGCCGGCAAGGCTGCCGGCAGCGCCGACCATGACATGCTGGCCAAGCACGACATCGGGTGTGGGAAAGTGTTTCAGCAGGCCGTCATCGATCATGGCCTGCGCGCCTTGCGCGGTCTCTTCGCCCGGCTGGAAAACGACCATCAACGTGCCCTTCCAGGCATCGCGCGCCTGCGACAGCAATGTCGCCGCCCCAACCAGCCACGCAACATGCATGTCGTGGCCGCACATATGGCCTACCGGAACGTCGTTTCCTTCATCATCCCTCGCTGAAACCTTGCTGGCGTAGGCGAGACCGGTGTTCTCCGCGATTGGCAGCGCATCCATGTCGGCCCGCAGCATCACGGTTGGCCCTTCGCCGTTGCGGAGCAGTCCAACCACACCCGTCTTGCCTACCCCGGTCGTCACCTCGTAACCGGCTTTCCTGAGCCTGTCGGCGGCGATGCCCGCCGTGCGCGTCTCGTGCATTGACAATTCGGGATGGGCGTGAATGTCCGTATAGAGCGGTTCGAGATCGGGCAGCAGCGTGTTCAGAGTCTTCAGAACGACGGATGCGCTGTCGAGGGAGGATTGCTCGGTCATGATGATGTCCTTCTGATGACTGCCGGCGGCTAGACGATCATGCTCTAGGAGGCTGTCGGACTTGAGTCCGAGCGAACCCGAGTGATCGGTGCGACGCGTTTTTTTGGACGGCGGCGCGCTGATCGATCGCTGTCGATGGTTGACGAGACACTGTGAGGGCGCATGGAGCCGCCTGAGGACTCGGTTTTGGCGTGGTCGGGACGCATTTTGCCCTCACGCCGCTCGCAACACGTGCATGCGCTTGATGTTCCAGGCCATGGTCACCAAGCTCCATTCGCCTTGTGCCTTGGCCAGCCCGCGCATGCTCATCTGGCGCCAGCCCATCACCCGCTTGATGATGCCGAACACCGGCCCCACCGTCTGCTTGCGCAAACTGTAGAGGGCTCGCCCGGCCTGTGTGCTCAGCCGGTGCGCCATCTGCACGACCGGATCCGTCGTCTGGGGTTCGGGGGCATCGGATGCGAAGCGCTCCATCACGGGTGTGTGATGCGACTGCCTCTTGAGCGCCAGCAGCGGCTCGACCCCAGCATCGCCGCAGGCGATCACGTTGGCCTGGCTGAAGAAACCGTTGTCCGTGATCAGTGACTGCACCGCGCCCAGCACCGCAGGCAACGCCGCGATCTGCTCCAGCGTGGGCACGACTTCGCGCTTGTCATTGGGTGCCTGGCTCACATGCCGGGTGATCACCATCATCGTCTCGGTGTCCACGCCGGCTTGGGCGTTATAGCTTTGCTCGAAGCCCCCGCCCGACACGGGCATGATGCGCGACTCCTCATCCGCGAGGTTGACTTGGTCACCGTCCTTGGGGCCGGCCTGGGGCGGCTCGGGGTCCCGTCCGCGCGGCGTGTGTCCGGCCGCGCGCTGAGATTGGCGCTTGGCCGTCTTCGCCTCGTACTCCTGCTGCTCGCCCAGATGACGCTCGGCCGCGCGCTGCTCGATCTTGGCCTTGGCCTGTGCCATGGCGCTCAATCGGTCTTCACGCCGGGCGATCTCTGCGGGCATGTCCATCCCGTCGGGCAGCGCCGCGCGATCGCTGTTCTCGGTCAGCGCCAACAGGGTTTGCACTTCGCGCCGCAACTGGGCCTCAATCTTGTTGGCGTGCGCCCACGACAAGGCCTTGTGCTTGCTGGCGTTGGCGTCGATCTTGGTGCCGTCCAGCGCGATGTGCCCGAGCTTGAGCAGCTTCATCTCGCGCGCCAGCACCAGCACTTGCACGAACAGCGCCTCCACCTCCTTCAGGAAGCGGCGGCGGAACGTCGCCAGCGTGTCGTGGTCGGGGTGGGTGTTGGCCGCAACATAGCGAAACGCCACCGAGTCGTAGCTCGCGCGCTCGATCTTGCGACTCGAATGCACGCCGTTGGCATAGCCGTAGATCAGCAGCCCCAGCAACACAGCAGGATGATGCGTGGCCGAGCCACGGCCCGCGTACTGCCGGGCCAGATCGCTCAGATCGAGCTGCTCGATGACTTCGACCACGAAGCGCGCCACGTGATCTTTGGGCAGCCACTCGTCCACCGACGGCGGCAACAAATAGGCGATGTCTCGGTCTACAGGAACGAAGCGGCTCATCGCGTCAAAATCCTCCATGCACTGCCACCATTGTCTCGGATCGCGCTGCCTCTCGAAAGCCCGGAAAGCCCGACAGACTCCTCGTATGGTCGCCGTTGTCAATGATTGCATGTGAATGAGTTCAGATCGATCGGGTGATGCGCAGTGGCAAGGCGCGGCGATGAATCAATCTCGTATCCGTGGGTTGGGTACCACCGTTCATCGATTCGTCGCGGAG
>DAIAZB010000727.1 GCA_027443745.1 Thiomonas sp.
GGCAATGCTGTCGGCCTGGCGAGCCAGGGGCATCGGCACGGGCTTGCGGCCGGCGCGCACATCGGCAATCCAGCCCAGGGTGGCGGCCAGGTCGGTACCGCAGGGTGGCAGGGCGACTTCGGCCGGCGTCGCGTCCGTGGCCGGCTCCATGCGCAGGCCACCGGCGGCGTCGATGTAGAGCAGTTCACCCGCACGGTGCGGGTGGGCCACAGCCTCGCCTTCGCAGCCGCGCATCAGCAGCGCCGGCTGGCCCAGGCGCTGCAGCACGTCGCGCATCAGCACGGCGTATTCCGGGTGGGTGTAGCTGGCGAGCAGCAGGCTCGAACCGGCGACGGGAGCCAGCAATTTCACCACGCTGTGGCCGGCGTTGCGCACGCCCAGCACGCTGCGCCATTGCAGCAGCGCGGCTAGTTGCGGGCTGATGCAGCCGAGGTCGAGATAGACCGCTTCGCCTGCATTCAGCAATGCTTGCGCCTGGATGCTGCTTCCCGCGAGATGCAGGCCCAGCGCGCTCCAGATGCGCGCCGTATGCAGCCGGCCGTCGTTCTGCTCGGTGCCGAGCACCAGCACCGCGATGCCGCGCTGGCGCAGCAACAGGGCCAGAAGCGGCACCTGGTTGGGCAGGCGCCGCGCGCCGTTCACGCTGGGCACCACCACCACCGGCCGCCCCGGTGTGATGGCCGGCAGCGAGGCGCGCACGGCCCGGGTGAAGCCTTCGAGTTCCTCGGCGCTCTCGCCCTTCATGCGCAGCGCCAGCAGCACGCCGCCGATCTGCGCGTCCGACAGTTCGCGCCGCAGCAACCAGCCCATCAAGGTCTGCGCCTGCTCCACGCTCAAGCCGCGACTGCCGTGCGCGCCGCGGCCGATGGTGCGCAGCAGGGGCACGACCTCGGCATTGACGCGGCACGCAGCGTCGACGTCGTCGACCTGCGGCGAGGGTGTCGAAGCTGCACGGAACATGGCGGGTCACCTCCTGTCAGATTTGGAGCAAGATTCAGGCCGGAACCTTGGCGCTGTCGCGCACGCTGCGCCGCAGTTCGGGCAGGCAGGAGCCGCAGTTGGTGCCGCACTTGAGCCGGGCCTGCAGCGCGGCGAGGCGAACGTCGTCGTCGCCCGCCAGCGTGGGCAGCAGGGCGTCGATCTGGTGCTGGCGCACGTCGAAGCAATTGCACACCTGGTGGCTGGTGGCGGGCAGGTTGCCCGGCGGGGTGGGCGAAGGCAGCAGCAGCCAGCGGCCGTAGGGTTTGGCGCTGGCTTCGCTTTGCAGCAGTTCGCGCAGCCAGCCCTGCGCCACCACGCTGTCGGCGGGGCCGGACAGCAGCGCGGCGTCCAGCGCCTCGCCGCTCAGGCGCACGGCGCGGCGCACGCTGCGGCCCGGGTCGGCGTAGCGCAGTGCCGCGTCGCCCTGCAGGCCGAAGTGTGTGTCGATGCGCGCCAGCAGTTCGGCGGATGGCGCGCCGCGCGCGGCGGCGCGCAGCAGCAGGCCGGTGCGCTCGCGGCCGAAGGGCACGCACAGCACGAAGGGCAGGTCGGCCAGGTCCCGCATCAAGGTGGCGCGCAGCGCCTGAGCGTTGTGCTCGGGCATCCAGCCGAAGGCGGCGAGGTGCCAGGACAGGTTGGCGGCTTCCACCCGCACCGCGCAGTGCTTGAGTTCAGGCTGGAAGGACTCGGGGTCGATCGCGGGCAGGGTCAGGCCGTTGACGCCCAGGCGCGCCTCGCCCTCGGCATGGCGTCCGGCGAGGTATTCGGCGCCCCAGTGCATGGCGATGAAAGCCTGTCCGGGGCGTACCGTGTCGGTGGCGCGGGCGGGCACGACGAGATCGCCGCGGCGCGAGGCCACGCGCAGCAGTTCGCCATCGCGCAGGCCGCGCCGCGCCAGGTCGCTGGGGTGGAGGTCGAT
>DAIAZB010000728.1 GCA_027443745.1 Thiomonas sp.
GCGCGTCGCGGCTCGAACCCGGCCTGCGCTTGCAGATTTGCGCCGCGCGCAACCGTGGCGCCGACATCGTCGCCCACACCATCCGGCCCGAGCACGCGGAACTGGCGCCGTCCACGCTTCCTCCCCATGCGCATGCCGCCCGTGCGGCGGGCCAGGCATCGGCCGCTGCGCCCGCACGCACGCCGGCACGGGTCTGAGCCATCACGCATCCGTCATCGAGACCCAGCCGCATGGACAAACCGTATCTGCTGCACTTCGCCACGCCCGGCCCGCGTGTCAGTCCCTTCGACGTGAACATGGCTTACGACGCCGGCTGGGACGCGGTGATTCCCTACGCCGGCGTGGGGCTGGACGACATCGCCGGCTTCACCCAGGACGCCATCTTCTCGCGCGGCCCGCGCGGTGCGCGGCGCACCGGGCTGTTCATCGGCGGGCGCGATGCGCTGCTCGCCACCGACATGCTGGAGGCCGCGCGCGGCGCCATGGTGCCGCCCTTCGAGGTGTCGGTGTTCGCCGATCCCAGCGGCGCCTACACCACCGCCGCCGCCATGCTGGCCAAGGTCGAGCAGGCGTTGGCGGCGCGCTTCGCGCAGGACATGAATGGCCGCAGCGTGCTGCTGCTGGGCGGCACCGGCCCGGTGGGCCTGGTGGCCGCCACGCTGGCGGCGCAGGCCGGCGCGCAGGTCCGCATCGCCAGCCATCACGGCGCCGCGCAGGCCGGCAAGGCGGCGGCGTTGTTGCGGCAGCGCTTCGCCCTGGATGTCGAGGCGGTGGACTCCGGCTCGGCCGAGGCTCGTCGGCGCCAGCTCGAGGATGTCGAGGTGGTGCTGGCCGTCGCCAAGGCCGGCGTGCAGGTGCTGTCGGCCGTTGAACTGGCGCAGGCGCCACGGCTGCGCGTGGCCGCCGACCTCAACGCCGTGCCACCCGCCGGCCTCGAGCCGGTGGGCGTGATGGACGATGCCAAGCCCCTGGCCACGCATGCCGAGCGCGAGGCCGCGGCCGTCGGCATCGGTGCGCTGGCCATCGGCAACGTCAAGTACAAAACCCAGCAAGCCCTGCTGCAGCGCATGCGCGAGACCGAAACCCCGGTCTACCTCGGCTTCGCCGAATGCCTGGCCGAAGCCCGCCGCCAACGCATCTGAGGCCGAGATGACCACCCTGCGGCCGCCCTCGCAACAACCAAGCCCAGCGCCGGGGGCGGTGACCGCGTGCGGCAACCCGGGGGTTCGCGACGCGCCGTGCGGGAAACGCGAGAGCGGGGTTCTCGTCGTGGTGTCCACCAGCGCCCGCACCCTGGTGCAGGCAGCGCACCGCGCCGGGCTGGCGGTGCGGGCGGTGGATGCGTTTGGCGATGTCGACACCGTGGCCCGGGCGCAGCGCTGGCAGCGGGTGGCGCTCGGGCCGGGTGGCGGGCTGGATGCCGGCGCGGTGCTGCACGCACTCGACGACCACGGTCCGGCACCCGCCAAGGTGGTGCTGGGCTCGGGGCTGGAGGCCAGCCTTGACGCCATCGAACAACTGGCTGCGCGCCATGTGCTGGTCGGCAACCACCCCAGTGTCTGGCGCGTGGTGCACGATCCCGGGCTGTGGTTCGCGCTGGCGCGGAGCCTGGGCCTGCCGACGCCGGCCATCCGCCATGCCGATCCCACCGATCCCGAGGCATGGCTGCTCAAACGCGCCGGCAGCAGCGGTGGGCAGCATGTGCAGGCCGTCACCTCGCGGGCGAGCGCCGACGCCCGGGCCTCGGGTGCCTGGTACTACCAGCGGCGTATCGCCGGCGAGGCGCATTCCTTGCTGTTCCTGGCGAACGGGCGCGACATCCGTACCGTGGGCTTCAACCGCACGTTGCCGGCCCCGCCCGAGGCGGCCACGCCCTGGGTCTGGGCGGGTGCGGTGCGGCCAGCCGGTCTGCCCATGGCCTTGTGCGCCCGGGTGGAGGCGGCGGCGCTGGCGCTCACCGTTGCGCTTGGCCTGCGCGGGCTCAACGGGCTGGATCTCATCGTGCAAGGCGACGCCTGGTTCCTGCTCGAACTCAACCCCCGGCCCACCGCCACGCTCGACCTGTGGGATGTGGAACCCATGCCTCCGCTGTTCGACCTGCATCTGCGCGCCTGTGCCGGCGAGCTGCCGGATCTGCCGCGGCACCAGCCGCTCCACCAATGGCCTCACCAATGGCCTCACCAATCGCCCCAATCGCCCCAATCGCCCCAATCGCCCCAAGCCGGGCCGGCGCTGTCGCCCCTGCGCGCGCTGCCGTCGCCACCCGGGGCGCGCGCCATGGCCGTGGTGTACGCCGGACAGCCGCTGCATGTGCCATTCGACGCCGCGTGGCCCGCTGCCTGTCGCGACCGGCCACGCGCGGGCCTGCGACTGCAGCCGGGCGAACCGTTGTGCACGCTGCATGCCACCCATTCCACGGCGCGGGGTGCTGCGGCCAAGGTCGACAAGCTGCGGCAGCAGTTGCTGCTCAACCTGGGCTGCGCCGCCTCGGGCTCGACCACGGTGTCGACAGCAGCGTCATCGACAGCAGCAACGGCGACAACAACTTCGACAGCGTCGGCGAACACCGCGAACACGTCGACCACCCGGCCGCTGCCGCTGCCGCTGCCGGCGACTGCGCCAGGCTGTTCCGTCGCGTTGGCAGAGTCCGCCACGCCGGCCACGGCTGCATCCACCGCAGCCGCCGGGCCTGCGTGGTGCGACGGCGTGCAAGCCAGGTTCCAGGCCTCATGAGCACGACCGACATGGCAGCGACCCCGCCATCCGTCTCGGCCCGGCCCAGCGTCAACCGGCTGGCCGCGCCGCTGGTCGAGGCCTTGGTGGACCATGCCTCCAGCCTGCGCCTGGCGGTGTGCACGATGGACAACGGCGCGCGCCTGGTGGACGCCGGCATCCAGGTGCGCGGCGGCATCGAGGCGGGGCGGCGTATTGCCGAAATCTGCCTCGGCGGCCTGGGCAGCGTGGATCTCGCCCCGACTGGCCCGCACCCCGACTGGCCGTGGGAGCTGCGCGTGCGCACGGCGCAGCCGGTGCTGGCCTGCCTGGGCAGCCAGTACGCCGGCTGGAGCCTGTCGCACGGTGAGGGCAAGCAGGGGTTTTTCGCGCTGGGGTCG
>DAIAZB010000729.1 GCA_027443745.1 Thiomonas sp.
CACCGCCAGCGGCACCCCCGCGGCGTACAGCCCGCCCACGATGGCCCCCATGCTGGTGCCGGCGATGCAGTCCACCGGGATGCGCAGTTCGCGCAGCGCCATCAGCACGCCGATATGCGCCAGCCCCCGCGCCCCGCCTCCGGACAAGGCCAGACCGATGCGCGGCTCGCCTGCGGAGGCCGCATCGGCATGAACACAGGCCATCGCCGGTGTGGGCTGGGTGACCGGCACCGCGCTGGCAGATGATGCCGGGGGGGTTGGCGCGACCCGGGCTGCGGCGCCCTCGGGAAGCATCCCGGCCGCTCCTGGCGTCATGTGCGCTGCGGCCTTGGGGACACCCAATGCAGCCGGGGCCACGTCGCGCAGCGGCACGGTCGGCTTGGGCCCGGCATGCGCGTCCGGGGCCGTCTCGGCCCAGGCTGGGCTGGCCACGGCAACGCCCAGGCCCAGGACAAGGCACAGGACAAGGGCCAGGACCGGCCGGCACCAATCATGCTGAAGTCTTCGGGTTGCGCGCATGGTCGTGAAGCCTACCGAACACCGCGCAAGACAGGGCAAAACCATCGAAGGCCCGTTGCCGCGGCGCGGCGTGCGAAAAACGGACCCCGCGGAGTTGGACCGCCCGGAGTCCGGGACGCGCACCCTCCTCTACGGAGTATGCAAGGGTTGGCCGCAACGGCGGCAGAAGGCATCGTCTGCGGCCACGGTGGCGCCGCATGCCGGGCATGGCCTGGTGCCGACACCGGCTGGACTTGCCGGCCCCGGCGCGGGCCCGCTGGCCACGGGGGGGGCGCCCGCCGTGGCATCCTGTGTCGTTTCCGAGGGCCCCCAGGGATGCGCCGCCGGCTCACCCCCGGTGGGGGTCAAGGCGGCTTGGGACGGTTCGGCAGGCTCTTGAGAGGGCTCTGGTGGCGTGAAGCCCGCGCCCGGCTTGTAGCCGTCCAGCCTCTGCTTGAACTGCGACAAGCGCTGGCCGACCAATGCAGCCGCCTCCGAGCCGACCCCCTCGTTGACTGCGCGGTAGACGAAGATCAGTCCCAGCAGGTAGATCAGGCCGATGACGGACCAGGCGAGGAAAGTCACCAGCCCGATGGAAATGCCGGCGCCGCCGAAGCCGTAGCTGGTCATCTGCGCCAACAGCATCTGCATCAGGCCGGAGCCCTCGGCGGGCCCGAAGCCACCCAGCCCGACAGCCGCATACATCCTGGCGATCTCGGTGCTGGCACCGAACACCAGGCCGAAGATGAAGACCGCGGCCGGAAACACCACCAGCCCCAGCACCAGAAAATGCATGAGCACTTCCAGCGGCTTCTTGATGACGACGTCAGCCGCTCGCGACAAGCTGGACATCAAGCCCTCGCCATGCCAGATGGCCGCCACCATCAAGGGCGTGGCCAGCACCAGCACGGCATACGCCAGCGCGACGATCACCACCGAGGGCCCGGCGAGAAGGAAGCCAAAAACCCCGCCGATGCCGGGAATGCGCCCGAGCAATGACAGCAGGTAGGCCGCCACGAACACCACAGCAAAGCCCACACCGAGCAGGATGAGCGCGCCAATGACATGGAGCGCCGCCTGCAGGCCGCCGAGAAAAGCGGCGCCGAAGCCGCGGGCCGGCTGGTCATAGGCCTGATCGACCAGCATCAGGCCGCTGGCGTTGATGCCGATGATGGCGATGATGGCCCCCACCAAACCCATCAGCATGCTCACGGCATAGCTGCCGGAACTGGCCGTGGCAGCAGCGCCGCCCATCATCGCCAGGCCTGCCAGGATGAAGCTGCACGCCAGCATCGCAAGTGCCCGCCAGTTGTGCAACGCCTCGTAGCTGCGCAACAGCACGCCGAGGTTGTTGGTGGTTTTCACGGTCATCGCAATCTCCCTGTATGGTTCATCGCGCCGCATGGCGAAAGTGGCCTTGCATCGCCCCCGCATTGCGCGAACCGGCGAGCTGCGGCTTTGAAGTCCTTCAGCAGGCGATCCTACGACCAGTGGCGGTTTTAACTGGGCTTTGGGTGCTGGCAAACGGGCGGCAAGCGATGAGATGCCAAAAAAAATGGGCCTGCAAACCGCAAGGTCGCAGGCCCATCAGCGTTCCCGGCAGTCGCAAGCGACCGCCGCCCCATTCAGGGTCGAAGCTCCATGGAGCGGCGTCACGCCGCGCCTGAAACCCCGCGAACTGGACGCAATTACATGTCCATGCCACCCATGCCGCCCATGCCACCGCCCATCGGGGCTGCGGGAGCGTCGTCCTTCGGCGCGTCGGCCACCATGCACTCGGTGGTCAGCAGCAGCCCGGCAACGGAAGCGGCATTCTGCAGCGCGGTACGGGTGACCTTGGTGGGGTCCAGAATGCCCATCTCGATCATGTCGCCATACTGGCC
>DAIAZB010000730.1 GCA_027443745.1 Thiomonas sp.
TCTGAGCCAGAACAACTGGCCGCCGCTCGGCAGTGCAGCAGGGCAAGGCTATGGTGTGAACGCGGCTTTCTACGGCATTGCCGGCAACAGCACCTATGGCATCAACAATGACAGCGGCAACCTGCCTAGCGGGCAGGCACTAGGCGCCCTGGACACGAGCAACACCAACGACCAGGCGCTGAAGGACACCATCGCCGCTATCCAGACGCTGAACAAGAAGGGCATCAAGACCTACGTCGTCGGCCTGGGCGCCGGGGTGGACTCCACCGCCAATCCTGCGGCCTACCTCGCGCTGAACGCCATGGCCATCGCCGGCGGCACTGGACAGGAATACCCGGCCAACAATGTGACCGCCTTCAAGACTGCGCTGAGCAGCATCGCTGGACAGATCTTCAGCAGCATCGCGGTCTCGGCCCCGGTCGCGCCGACCAGCATCACTGGTGGTTCGCTGATCTATACCGCGACCAGTGACAACAACCCGGGGGCAATTGCCGGACACATCCAAGCCTTTGGCACGGTCGCGCTGCCCAGTTCCAGCGCAAGCGCGCCGGCTGGCACAGCCAGTGGCCCAGCCGTGTGGGATGCCGGTGACAACACGCACATGCCAGCAGCCACGCGAAAAACGGCGCTATACAGCACGACGGGGACGGCCTTCGGATCCGGGGTGGGTTCGGGCACCATCGACACGCTGCAGAACATCGGCAACAACAGCAGCAGTCCGAACTACAGTCCCTCTGCCTTCGCTTTATCGGCCACAACCTGTGTGCCCAATGTGCCCACCATTCTGGCGTACACCTTCGATCCCTCCTTCAACACAGCGGGGGACACCACCAATGCATCCAGCCTCGGCTTTCCGGCCGGAGTGAATGGTTGTTCGTATCTGGCAGGCCGGCAGCTCAACTGGTTGCTCGGCAGCCTGAGCCCGAACGACCATGTGCAATACCTTGGCCCACCGGGCAATGCGAACTTGCTCGGCATCGGCGGTTACGTGACCTTCGCCCGCAATAATGCTGGACGCGAGAAGGTCGTGCTGTTCACCAGCAATGACGGTTTTCTCTATGCGGTGGATGCCACCACCGGCAAACTGGTCTGGGGTTGGATGCCGAGGTCGTTCCTGGCCAATTTGCAGAACTACACCAGTTTTCAGACCGGCCAATATTTCGATGGCTCCTTCCTCACCACTGACGCGGCAGACACCGCATCCAACCCGCAATCTGCAGACTGGGCCACCTACGTGGTGGGCACGGCTGGCAGTGGGAGCTATCACTACGCGCTGAAACTGAGCAGCAACACCAGTTCCTCGGCGACGACACCGCCGGCTCCTACGGCGCAAACCTGGGGGGTAAATGTTGCAGGTGGCATTTCACCGCAGGAGCAGGCGCCGATCATTGTCACTGTGGGCGGCGTGCAGTACGCCGTGTTCGTGGTCAACACGACCACAGGCAGCGGCAGCACAGCATTAACCCAAAGCACCCTGTACGAAGTAAACGTGGCAACCGGGCAACCAGCCACCGGCACGGCGTTGTCGTCTTCACTCCCGGCACTACCTTCAGGCACCTTTGTCAACAGTTCCCTGACCTATGTTCCGACGACCGACACGCTCTTTTTCGGTGACAACAACGGCGGCTTGTGGAGCTTGAACATCTCGGGCACGGCATCAATCGATGCCAGCGGTGCCACGCAAGTGGCAACGACCAACCCGGCGGCAGCCATCAACTACGTGGGTTACACCGAGATCAACGGTTTGCCCTATGTCTGGGCGGCAACTGCCAGCGAAATCACCACGTTTGCCTTGTCGGGCGGCAGTTCCAGCATCCTCTGGGCCAGTAGCAGCACGAGCGGCTATCAACCGGACAGCAGCGGCACTTTGACGAGCGTCCCTTCAACGACTGTCATGCCCTTGCAAAGTGGTGGACTGATCTCCGCCGCCCCGGTGCTGGTGAACGGTGTGCTGGTCGTGCCGGTGTATGTGCCGCCTGGGGGCAGCATCTGCGGAGCGGGAACTGGCTACTACGATTTGTTCGACCTTCTGAGCGGTGGTCTGCCCAAGATCACCATTACCTACAAGAACAACGCCATCACCAGCGGTGTCATCGCGCTCGGCACCGGGATTCCACTGTCTCCAGCGGTTTATGTCACCCCGACCGGAACCGTAATTTACCCAGGCAGCAGTACGCCACCCAACACAACGACACCAAACGCCATCAGCCCGATTCAATTCGGCGGCAATGTGATGAACAAGCCCATCGCCTGGCGGCAGTATTGATGACGTTGTTCGGTCGGCGCCTCCCTGGATTTCCCCTGCGCAGGGAGGTGCCGGGGCAGCAGCCTCACACCGCCGCCTGCGCCAGCAGGGCCGCGTTGCCGCCAGCGGCCGCGGTGTTGATGGTGAGGGTTTGTTCGCTGCAAAAGCGCAGCAGGTAGTGCGGGCCGCCGGCCTTGGGGCCGGTGCCTGAAAGGCCTTCGCCGCCGAAGGGCTGCACGCCGACGACGGCGCCGATCATGTTGCGGTTGACGTAGACGTTGCCGCAGCGGGCGCGTTGGGCGATGCGCTGGGCGCGGCCGTCGATGCGCGTCTGCACGCCCAGCGTGAGACCGTAGCCGAGGGCGTTGATGGCGTCGATCAGGGCATCGAGTTCACCCGCTTTCCAGCGCACCACCTGCAGCACCGGGCCGAAGATTTCGTCGCGGGCCTTGGCCACATCGGCCACGCCGCCGATGGCGAACAGGCTGGGGGCGATGAAGTGCAACGTTCGGTCCGCAGGCTGCGCGCCGGGGAGCAGCGCGATCTCGGGGATACGCAACGCGAGTGCGGCGCGTGCCGCGCTGGCAAGGTCCCCACCCCAACCCTCCCCACCCGTGGGGAGGGGGCCAAGCTGCCCGCTCGCCACGCCAGCGTCCTTGGCGCCGGCCTGCTCGGCCATGACAGTGGAATGCGAGCGCTTTTGCTCCTCTCCCACCCCATGAGAGAGGTTGGGAGGGGCATTCCTTGTTTCGCCGGGCGCTGTTCTCTCCTCCCCCATCCCATGGGGGAGGTTGGAAGGGGGAGCCGGCCGAGCAGCGTCGAGCATCGCCGCCGGCCAGGGCGTGCGCGCCAGCAGTGTGGCGTCACGCTGCAGACGTTCGGTTTGGGCGCGCAAACCGTGCCAGGCTTCGGCGTCGATCACCGATGGCACGTCGGTGGCGAAGTCGCTGGCTTCGCCAAGGCGCAGTTCCTGCATGGCGCCAGCCAGCATGGCGAGCATGGCATCGGCCACGTCGTCCTGCACGCACAGCAGGCGCAGCGCCGAGCAGCGCTGGCCGGCGGAGCGGAAGGCGGAGCTGACCGCGGCGTCCACCACCTGCTCGGGCAGGGCGGTGGAATCGACGATCATGGCGTTGACACCGCCGGTTTCGGCGATCAGCGGCGCAATGGGACCGTCTTTCGCGGCCAGGGTGCGGTTGATGTGGCGCGCGACCGCGGTGGAGCCGGTGAAGGCCACGCCGGCGGCGAGCGGGTGCGCGACGAGCGCCGCGCCCACGGTTTCGCCGGGACCGTGGAGCAAGGCGAGCACCTGGGACGGCAACCCGGCCTCGTGCAGCAGGGCGACGAAAGCCTGCGCGGTGGCCGGCGTCTGCTCGGCGGGCTTGGCCGCCACACAGTTGCCGGCCACCAGTGCCGCCAGCACCTGCCCGGCGAAGATGGCGAGCGGAAAGTTCCACGGGCTGATGCAGACGAAGACGCCGCGCCCGCTGCTGCGCAGGGCGTTGCGCTCGCCGGTGGGACCGGGCAGGTTCTGCTCGGCCAGCAGGTGGCGGGCCTGCAGGGCGTAGTAGCGGCAGAAGTCGGCGGCCTCGCGCACCTCCGACAGGGCGTCGCCCAGGGTCTTGTGGGCTTCGCGCTGCATCAAGGCGATGAAGGCGTCGCGGCGCTGCTCCAGCCGATCGGCGGCGCGCAGCAAGATGGCGCAGCGCTCGGACAGTGGCGTGGCATTCCATGCGGGCCAGGCGGCGTGCAGCCTGCGCATGGCGGACTCGACCGTCGCCGCACCGGCCTCGGCCACGGCGGGCAGGGGCAAGGCGCGCGCGGCGGCCAGGACGGGCTCGCGCGCCGGGGCGTCGGCCACGTCGAAACCGAGCGGGTTGGGGCGCGGCTCGCCATGCAGCAAGCCGTAGAGGTTGCGCGGAGCGGGCAGCGTGCTGCGGTCGGCCAGCCACAGCGGGTCGTGCAACAGCTCTTGCGCGGGCACGGAGGTGTCGGCCAGTAGGTGGACGAACGAGGAGTTGGCGCCGTTTTCCAGCAGGCGGCGCACCAGGTAGGCGAGCAGGTCGCGGTGTTCACCCACCGGGGCGTAAACGCGGCAACGCAGCGCCTTGTTGTTCAGCACCTCGCGGTAGATGCCCTCGCCCATGCCGTGCAGGCGCTGCAGTTCGAAACGCGCCGTGGGCCGCTGCGCCGCCAGATGCAGCACAGCGGCAATGGTGCCGGCGTTGTGGGTGGCGAACTGGGGGTAGATGGCCGCGCCACCGGCATCGGGCGCATCGTTGGCCACGGCTGCATCGAGCATGATGCGGGCGCAGGCCAGATAGCTGGCATCGGTGTGGTGCTTGTGGCTGAACACCGGATAGCCGGCCAGGCCGAGCTCCTGGGCGCGCTTGATTTCGGCGTCCCAGTACGCGCCTTTCACCAACCGCACCATGAAGCGCATGCGGTGGCGCCGGGCGATGGCGATCACGGCCGATACGGCCTCGGGCGCGCGCGTCTGGTAGGCCTGCACCGCCAGGCCGAGGCCACCCCAGGCGGCGGTGCCCGGCTCGGCGGCGAGGCGGGCAGCGAGGGCGTCGAGCAGGTCGAGCTGCAACTCCAGGCGCTCGCTCTCCTCGGCGTCGAGGGTGAAATTCACGTCCGCCGCGGCGGCCTCGCGCGCCAGTTGTTCCACCAGCGGCAGCAACTCCGTGAACACGCGCTCGCGCTGCGCCTCCTCGAAACGCGGATGCAGCGCCGACAGCTTGATGGACATGCCATCGCGCAACTCGGGGCCGCCCGGCGTGCGCTGCTGCGCCAGCGCCGCCAGCGTGGCGCGGTAGGAAGCGGCGTAGCGCGCGGCGTCGTCAGCCGTGCGGGCGCCCTCGCCCAGCATGTCGTAGGAGAAGGTGAGGTTGGGCTGCTCGCGCCGCATGGCCTGGGCGCGCTTGGCCGCAAGCTGCAGGTTTTCGCCCAGCACGAACTGCTTGCCGAGCAAGGCGATGGCGCGCACCGCCGCCGCCACCACGGTGCCCGCGCCCAGGCGG
>DAIAZB010000731.1 GCA_027443745.1 Thiomonas sp.
GACATCCATGCCCGCATCCCCAACACCCATCTGGTGATGCATGGCTCGTCCTCGGTGCCGCAGGAGTGGCTGAAAATCATCAACACCTATGGCGGTGACATGGGCGAAACCTATGGCGTGCCGGTGGAAGAAATCGTCGAAGGCATCAAGCACGGCGTGCGCAAGGTCAACATCGACACCGACCTGCGCATGGCCTCCACCGGCGCCACGCGCAAGTTCCTGGCCGAGCATCCGAAGGAGTTCGATCCGCGCAAATTCCTCATCGCCTCGACCAAGGCCATGAAAGACATCTGCAAGGCGCGCTATGAAGCCTTCGGGACCGCAGGCAATGCCTCGAAGATCAAGCCGATCAACCTCGACGACATGGTCGGCCTGTACGAAAAGGGCAAGCTCGATCCCAAGGTCAACTGACCATTCACAGTCACGACGCGCTGCGTCGCGCAGCCCTCAACCCCGGCCTTGCGCCGGGGTTGTCGTCTGGACGGCGCGCCCCTAATCCCGCACCAGGAGATTCTCATGACAGCCACCGCCGACCCTCTGCAACGCGGCTTCGCCGCGCCTGATTTTTCCCTGCCCGGTGTGGATGGACGCACCTGGAGCCTGTCCGATGTGCGCGGCCCCAACGGCACCCTGGTCATGTTCATCTGCAACCACTGCCCCTACGTGCAGGCCGTTGCCGATCGCATGGTGCGCGATGCGCGCGAACTGCGCGCCCTGGGCGTGCACACCGTGGCCATCAGCAGCAATGATGTGGCCGCCTACCCCGAGGACTCGTTCGACCACATGCAGTTGTTCGCCGCGCAGCACGGCTTCGGCTTCCCCTACCTTGACGACGCATCGCAGGCGGTCGCCCGCGCCTATGGCGCCGTCTGCACGCCCGACTTCTTCGGCTTCAACGCCGATTTGAAGCTGCAGTACCGCGGCCAGCTCGACGCTTCGCGCAAACAGGCCGCCACGCCCGACGTGCGCCGCGACCTGTTCGAGGCCATGAGGCAGATCACCGCAACCGGCATCGGCCCCGAGGAGCAAGTCCCCAGCATCGGCTGCTCGATCAAATGGAAGGACGAGGCCTGAACGCCTCACGCTCACCTTGTTCGCTGCCCCCTCGAAGGGGCGCCCTTCCCGTGGGGCGGCCCGGCGCGAAGGGCCGCTTCTCCGAAATGCCGCCATGAACACACTCCAAGCCCTGATTTTTGACGTCGACGGCACGCTGGCCGAAACCGAGCGCGACGGCCACCGCATCGCCTTCAACCAGGCGTTTGCCGACGCCGGTCTGGATTGGCACTGGGACATGCCCACCTACGGTCGCCTGCTCGCCATCACCGGCGGCAAGGAACGCCTGCTGGCGTATTGGCAGGAGGTCGATCCGCAGGCCGCACGAGGGCCGGACGCCGCCGGGTTGATTGCCGAGTTGCACCGCCGCAAGACCGCGCACTATGTGCGCCTCGTGGCCGATGGCGGCATCGCCCTGCGTCCCGGTGTGCGGCGCTTGCTGCTCGAGGCGCGCGACGCCGGCCTGCGCCTTGCCATCGCCACCACCACCACGCCCGACAACGTCGAAGCCCTGCTGCGCGCCACGCTGGGCGCGAACGGCATGGCGATGTTCGCGTGCATCGGCGCCGGCGATGCCGTGCCACGCAAGAAACCCGACCCCGGCATCTACGCCTGGGTGCTGGAGCGCTTGCGCCTGGACCCGCAGCAATGCGTGGCTTTCGAGGACTCGGCCAACGGCCTGCGAGCCGCCCTCGGCTCCGGGCTGCCCAC
>DAIAZB010000732.1 GCA_027443745.1 Thiomonas sp.
CACAACACCATCGTCAACAAGGGCGCGACGCCGGTGACGGCACAGCTCTACATGCAGCTCGTGCGTGACGGCAACGACCCGAGCACCGGCACCCACTTCTATCACACCTTCACCGGTCCCACGGTCTACGACAGCAAGGACAAGTTCCAGAAATTCGAATTCAAGGACATCAGCGACCAGGTCAAGACCATCAAGAGCGAAGACGGCTGGCTGGCGATGGTGCAGCATTACTTCGTCACCGCCTGGCTGCCCCAGCCCGACAAGGGCGCACGCGAGTTCTACCTGCGCAAGCTCGACCCCAATCTCTACGCCGTGGGGGTGATGCTGCCGTTGCCCGCCATCGCGCCCGGGGCGCAGACGGTGCAGAGCGACACGCTCTACGTTGGCCCCGAGATCGAGAGCCAGCTTGCCGGCCTGGCGCCGGGTTTCGAGCTGGTGAAGGATTACGGCTGGGTAACGATCATCGCCAAGCCGCTGTTCTGGGTGCTGGAGCAGGTTCACAAGGTGTTGGGCAACTGGGGCTGGTCCATCATCGGCCTGACCATCCTGCTCAAGCTGCTGTTCTTCCCGCTCACGGCCGCGAGCTACAAGTCGATGGCGCGGATGAAGGCCGTGGCCCCGCGCCTGACGGCGCTGCGCGAGCGCCACAAGGACGATCCGGCAGCGATGAATGCCGCCATGGTGGAGATGTACCGCAAGGAGAAGATCAACCCCCTGGGCGGCTGCCTGCCCATCGTGATTCAGATCCCGGTGTTCATCGCGCTCTACTGGGTGTTGCTGTCGAGCGTGGAACTGCGCGGCGCGCCGTGGATCTTGTGGATCCACGACCTGTCGGCCAAGGATCCGTTCTACATCCTGCCGGTGATCATGACGGGTACCTCGTTCCTGCAGGTGATGCTCAACCCCAAACCGCCCGATCCGATGCAGGCGCGGCTGATGATGATCATGCCGCTGGCGTTCTCGGTGATGTTCTTCTTCTTCCCGGCCGGCCTGGTGCTGTACTGGCTGACCAACAACATCTTCTCGATTGCCCAGCAGTGGCTCATCAACAAGAAAATGGGCGTGCCGGAATTCACCCAACCCAAGTGAACGGCACGGCGCGCGCTGCACAGGGCGGCATGAGGCCGCCGATTCGGACTGAATCCCCAGCCTTCGATCCGCGATGAACCCGCTGGCGCAGCAGGCGGACCCCATCGCCGCAGTGGCCACCGCGCCGGGTCGTGGCGCGGTCGGTATCGTGCGGGCCACGGGCCGCGACTTGCGTGGCCTGGTGCGCGCGGTGTGCGGGCGCGAGCTCGAAGCGCGCCACGCGACGCTGCTGTCCTTTCTCGACGCCGAGGGCGGCGTCATCGACACCGGGTTGGCCTTGCATTTCCCGGCGCCGCATTCCTACACCGGGGAAGACGTGCTGGAGCTGCAGGTGCATGGCGGGCCCGTGGTGCTGCAACTGCTGCTGATGCGCTTGCTGGAGTTGGGCCGCGACAGCGGTCTGCGCCCGGCCGAGCCGGGCGAGTTCACACAGCGCGCGTTTCTCAACGGCAAGCTCGATCTAGCGCAAGCCGAAGCCGTCGCCGATCTGATCGATGCCACCACGGCCACCGCGGCGCGCAGCGCCTCGCGCTCGCTTGCCGGCGAGCTGTCGCAACGGGTGGGCGCACTGGCGGATGGCCTGCGCGAGCTTCGGGCCTTGGTGGAGGCGACTCTGGACTTTCCCGAGGAAGACATCGACTTCATCCGCGCCGCCGGCGTCTCCGGTCGTCTGCAGGCGTTGCAGGAGCAACTGACGGCGATGCTGGCGCGCACCCGTCAGGGAGCGCTGCTGCGCGAGGGCCTGCATGTGGTGCTGGCCGGCCAGCCGAACGTGGGCAAGAGCTCCTTGCTCAACGCCCTCGCGGGAGCGGAGCTGGCCATCGTCACCGAGGTGCCGGGGACCACGCGCGACCGCGTCAGCCAGTCCATCCAGATCGAGGGCGTGCCGTTGCACATCATCGACACCGCCGGATTGCGTGACACGGAAGACACGGTCGAGCGTATCGGTGTGGCCCGCACCTGGGACGCGATTGCCGACGCCGACGCCGTCGTGTTCCTGCACGACCTCACACGCTTGCACGAACCCGATTACGCGCAGGCCGAGGCGCGCATTGCTGCCAGCCTGGCGCGGCACGGCCCGGCGCCGCTGCACGCCTGGAACAAGGCCGACGCGCTGGACCCGGCCTTGGCCGAAGGCAGGCGCCGGCAATTCTGCCGGGCGATGGGTTGGACGGAGGACGCGGCCGGCGCGCTGCATTTGTCAGCACGCCAGCACACAGGACTGGACGCGTTGCGTCAGGCCCTGCTCGCCGTTTGCGGTTGGCGCACGCTGCCCGAGGGTGTGTTTCTCGCCCGCACCCGCCATGTCCAGGCGCTCGAAGTCTGCGCTGCGCACCTCACGGCGGGACAGGGCTTGCTGGCTGAAGCCTCGCCGGCACTCGACCTGCTGGCCGAGGAACTCCGGCTGGCACACCGGGCGTTGATGGCGATCACGGGGGAAGTGACGGCGGACGATTTACTGGGTGACATTTTCAGCCGCTTTTGCATCGGCAAGTAAACGGCCGGGAACATTGAGCGCGCGCCAGGCTCCGACCGACATGGGGTATGGCGCGCAGTGTTGGCGTGATGACTTGGGAGACAGACATGGGTGAATTCAGCATCTGGCATTGGCTCATCGTGCTGGTGATCGTGATGATGGTGTTCGGCACCAAGAAGTTGAAGAACATCGGCACCGATCTGGGCCAGGCCGTCAAGGGCTTCAAGGACGGCATTCGCGACGCCGAGTCGACCGAGTCGGCGGCGTCCACCGCGACCACGGCGCCGGCCCCGGTGTCCGGCGCCGGCGCCGCGAGCGAAGTCAGCCGCAAGCTTGCGGCTCACGATGTTGTGGACGTGGCCGAAATCCCCGCCAAGAGCACGACGCAACAGCCGCACTGAGCCGCGCGGGCTTCCTTGCGCGCGCTCCCTCAAGCCCGGCATCGGGATCGGATCCGGCCGTGGGGCCGGCTCAGCGCAGCCGCTCCAGCGCCTTGGGGTTGAGCAGGCCGTCCGTGTGGCCGTTGGCGAAATGCGTGATGGCGGCAAAGGCCTGGCCGAACATGTGCTCGTAATGCTCCAGCTCCACATAGCCCACATGCGGGGTGCAGATGGCGTTCTCCAGGCGCAGCAGCGGATTGCCCCGCATGATGGGCTCGGACTCGAACACGTCCACCGCAGCCATGCCGGGGCGGCCGCGGTTGAGCGCTGAAACCAGCGCGTCCGGGGCGATGAGTTCGGCTCGCGCGGTGTTCACCAGCACGGCCTGAGGCTTCATGTGCGAGAGGTCGGCCAGGGTGATGAGGCCGCGCGTCTCGTCGTTCAGGCGCAGGTGCAGCGACAGCACGTCGCTTTGCGCGAAGAGGACTTCGCGGCTTTCGGCCACGTCCAGGCCATGCTCTGTCGCCGCCTGGCGCGATGCTTCACGCCCCCACACCAGCACCCGCATACCGAAGGCCTGACCGTAACCGGCCACAATGCGGCCAATGCGGCCATAGCCTCCAATCCCCAGTGTCTTGCTCGCCAAGCGCTGGCCCAGGCCAAAATTCACGGGCATGGATTGCGATTTCAGCCCCGGCTGCTGCCAGGCGCCTTGCTTCAGACTGGCGACATGCTGTGGCAGGCGCCGCATGGCCGCCATGATGAGGGCCCAGGTGAACTCGGCCGCAGGCGCGGCGTCGACACTGCCCTCGACCACGCCGATACCGAGCTGGGTGCAGGCGTCCACATCCAGATGGGCGCCGGCGCGCCCGGTTTGCACCACCAGCTTGAGCTTCGGGCACTTCTCCAGCACCGCCCGGTTCAGCGTGGTGCGCTCGCGATTGAGTACAACCACCTGGGCATCACGCAGACGCACGGCCAACTGGCCGGAGCCCTTGACGTTGTTGTTAAACACTTTGACGTCATGCCCGCTCAGGCCGGCGAAACAGGCCAACTTGCGCACGGCGTCCTGATAGTCATCCAGGATCACGATATTCATGCCGCAACTGTAGCGCGCCAGGCGCCTGCTCAGGCCCCCGATTTGCGTCCCGATATTGCATCGGACGCGCGTCGAGCGGCACACGGCGACTGGATTTCACAGGGGCGCCCCTGAGGTTTGGCGAAATCCCTAAAGGGGATTTCCCGAATTTTGCTGCACTGCAGCTTGAGTCTGGGGGCGTGGATGGAATATAAGTAAACATCAATATTGCATCGAATGCAGTGCGATCAACCGACGAAATCAACGAGGCCATCATGGACGTCCAAGGCAAACGCAGCATCCCTCTGACCCCGGAGCAAACCTGGGAAGCGCTCAACACCACGGCGATGCTCAAAGCGTGCATACCGGGCTGCGAGTCGGTCACGCAGACCGGTGACGGGCAGTTCGAGGTCGTGCAGGTCTTGAACATCGCGAGCTACAAGACCCGGTTTTCCAGCACTTTGACGCTGGAGGACGTGAATCCGCCCCACAGCTACGTGCTGCGTTTCGAGGGCAATGGCGGCAACGCGGGCTTCGGCCTGGGCCGGGCGCTGATCGCCTTGCAGCCGAGCGACGGGGGCACGCAGATGAACTACCAGGCCAGCGCCGAGGTCGGCGGCGCCATCGCCCAGATGGGCCAGGGTGCGGTGGATCTCGCGGTCAAGGGCTTGATCGAGGATTTTTTCGCCCGCTTCGAGCGCAACGCGCGTGGCGAGGACAGTGCCCTCATGCCCCACGGCATGGTCGAGCGCCTGTGGATCAAGATGCCGCCCTGGGCCTGGGCCCTTTCAACATTGGTGGCCGTGTTCATCATTTACTGGGGTCTGCACTGCACCTGGTGAGGGCAGGCCTGGGCGCGGGGCCCGTGCCGACAGGCCGCATGGCCAGCTGCGCGCTATCGGCGCGCCGGCCAGTTCAGCCAGCCAGCGTCGTGGGCGCCGGAGCGTCGTCCGCGGCCGGGGTTTGGTGTTCGCGCAACTGCGCGTCGCCTTGCAGGATGTCTTCCAGCTCGGCGCTGGCTGTTTTCGACAAGGCGATGAGCGCCGCCTGGTCGTGATACACCGCTTGCTGGCGCTCCAGCAAGCGGGCGTCGTGCGCGGCGAACAAGGCGGCGAAGCGATCCGCGTCGAGTTCCGGCCGCACGGTTTTCAGCGCCAGCTTGCCCAACTCGACGCTGGACCACCAGGTCTCGCGCATCACCTCGCGCACGCCCATCTCGCGCAGGCGCATGAGGTGGGTGCGGTTGCGCGCTCGCGCCAGCAGCGGCACGTCGGGGAAA
>DAIAZB010000733.1 GCA_027443745.1 Thiomonas sp.
GCTTCCAGATCCGCCAACCGCTGCTGCCACAACACCCGCTTCTGCGCCCGACTCGTCATCTCCACGTCCGCCTCCAAAAACCAGGCGCGAGCGTGCAACAGCCAGACCGTCAAACAACAGGTGCGGTGGCCGCACGCTTACTCTCCAAGCACATCCATAGGAAGTAAAGAAGCAATCCGCAAATCAATCTTCAACTGCTGCGCACGATGCAAAACTCCTTCAATCAAGCCAATCCGCACTGCCAGCTTGTCAGAGAAAAAATCGCTTCGTTTGCATGCTCGCCAGCCTTGAGCCTTTCCGTCACGAATAACCAGTGGTGCCAATGATGCCGGAGAGCTAGCGGCCTCAGATAGCGCAATTGCCGCCAACAAACGAACCATTGATTCCCAGGTATCCCGCAAACGATTCAGCCGCGTGAGTGCCGGGCGAGGACCCTCCAAGAATCCATAGAACGGCACAGCAATCGATACGGGAAACTGATGACACACAATCTGCTCTAGGTCCGTACGCAGCTGCGCTGATGCATCGTCACGACCGCGCCGGGCAGCGTCTGGAGCTAACTTGTCCAACACATCCGCCGGATGGAACACCTCTTCCCCGACTGTGACCATCCCATATGAAGATTCACACCAAGATCTATAGTCTTCCTCATCTCTGGCTTCCCGCCGCTCAGTAAGGCTCTGATCGGGATCAAGACATTCAGCTTCCGGCTGATCGCGGGAAGGCACGTCAATCACGACCAATCCTCACCGTTCCCGACAATAACTTGGGTAGCAGGTAGTCGCGCACCGCGGTCAATTGCTCGCTTTCCTTCACACAAACCGTGAGCAGGTAAAAAAGCGGATCGGCCGCTTGCTGATACGCGGCGATCACATCGGGAGTCGGAAAGACCACCGGCAACGGACGAAAGTTCTTCTTGCTGATCTCAGGGAACGTCGTGCCGCTTGCATTCGCCTTGATAGTGTCCATCGAGGCGAACGCCCAGTTGAGGACGTAAGTCGGCGGCAGCGGGCCGTCGCACACCATCGCGATGAAGCCCTGGTTGATCGCGGTCGGCACACCGGCAATCGCCAAGTAGCCCACTGGGGCGCGCGATGACATCAGAACAGTGCCGACAGGCAGGATACCTGAGCTGATGGCGTTGACACCCGCACCCGTGATGCGGCGTTCCGTGTCCAGCAGCACTGGGTGGGACAGGTGCGACATATCCTTCGGTGTCGCCCAGCAATGCTCGCCGCCGTCCCAGTACTCGGGGTTCTTCGTGCTCGGCGTGCCGCCACCCTTCACCGTGACAACATCGCCGATCGCTTTCACCGCCCACCCCTCCGGCACGGGGCCGATGGCGGAATCGACGAAGCGGGTGGGCAGAGCGTCGAAAACGGGCTGGGGCATGGACGGGAAGGTGGTCGCGCCGGCGGCCTTGGCCTTGACTGGCTCGAAGTTCACGAACCACGCCCGGAAGATCACCCGCGCCAGCCGCTCCAGCGCCTGCGCCGTGCGCCGGTTCTGCTCGATCTTGTCGTCGAGTGCGCCGAGGACACCGGCGATGGCGCGTTGCTCGTCAAGTGGAGGCAGCAATATATTGAGCTTGTCGAAACAGTCGGTTGGGACACGCTGCCTTCCAGATGAGCCAGTCATCTGACTTATGGCAAAGCCACGAACCAGCGGCGAGCGCGAAAGATAGAAAACGAAATCACTAATCGAGACGTCGTTTCGGCCTCGCAGCACGATGAATTCGGTGGATCCATGCGCGGGGCGACCGTCACCTACGATGCCAAGGAAGCGAGCAATCTTGCCGTTCTCAAGGCAAGGCGTAATTCGCGCGAAGAGGGTGTCACCGCTCTCGAATCGACTTCCTCCGCCGGTGAATGCTCGTTCCTCGGAGAGGCGAACAGTCGGCCGGCTCGAGTCAACGGCGCTCATGTCAACAAAGGGGTACATCCCGCCTCTTTGAAGGCGCACGGTGGGATTTATGACTGCGGCTTGTGAGAATGGAATCGAGCGCCACTGATTGCTGATTGTTCTGGAGTCCCCTGAGTCGTTTACGGGCAACCCAAACGGCTTCCCATGCCGCCGGATATGCGCTTCCAGTTTCGGCTCCAGCTGCTCATCGCGCAGCAGCAGATCGACCTTGTACGGAAGGTCGGAGTCTTCCAGCTCGGTGGCGATACGGGTCAGGGTGTGGGCGTCGAGGTCGCGGCCTTCGAGAGCCAGGTCAATGTCCGATCCGCGGCCGAAGGTGCCCATGGCGCGGGAACCGAACAGGGTGACGCGGCGCACCTCGGGGTAGCGCGCAAGCACGTCGCGGATGAGGTCGCGATCGCGGCGGGTGAGCCCGTCCGGCCCCATGGATGCGTCGCGATCAATCACGCGCCACGCTCACTTTCCCGCTTTGCCTGGAGCTTGGCCAGGATGTCCATCAGCAGCGGCAGGTAGTCGGCGCGGATGCGTTCGAGCGCGCGCCGCGCCATGGCTTCACTGTAGCGGTGCGAAAGCTCATTGCGAAAGGCGATGGTGCCCAGCGCCGTGTCGATGTCCTCCACGAAGCCGGCGCTGTGCGCCTCGCGCCACACGGCCCGCGGGGTCTTGGCGTCGATGCCTTCGACATACAGCAAGTCCTTGAGCGTATTCCACGCCAGCTCCTGGCTGAAGACAAAGAACTGGATGACACCGGCCATCTCCAGCTCCGAATAACTGTCGCGCTGACAGGCGTCGCTGAGCTTGGCCAGCGCGGTTTCAAAATGCTCCAGACGCTGCAGCCAGCGGATGGCGTCGCTGTTGCTCATGGCGCCACTCCCTTCAATTGTTCGCGCACCGCTGCCATCAAGCGCTCGCCCTCGCCAAAGCATGCCTCCAGCTCGGCCAGCAGACGCGGGTACTTCTCCGCGAACGGCTCGCCGTCGTCTTCCTGTGCTTCGGCACCGACGTAACGGCCGGGGGTGAGCACAAAGCCATGCTTGCCGATGCCGGCGATAGTCTCTGTCTTGAAGAAGCCGGGGATGTCGCGGTAGACCCACGCGCCGTGCTCGGCGTCGTTCCACCAGTCGGGCGCCGGCTCGCCGCGCCACTGGCGGAACGCGTAGACGATGCGACCGAGATCGGAATCGAACTTCGGGTCGCCCGTGCCGTCCGCCAGCATCGACTCGCCGTCGTCGCCGCCGGTGAGCACGCGCAGCGTGCGGGTTTGCATGGTGCCAAGCTTGCGGGCGTCGATGAACAGCGTCTCGCCCTTGCGATCGCGCCCACCGTGCTTGAGGTTGCGGCCGGTCTTGTCGCGGGTAAGAAACCACAGGCAGGCGGGGATACCCGTGGTGAGAAAGAGTTGCGCCGGCAGCGCGACGATGCACTCCACCAGATCGGCCTCGACGATGCGCTGGCGGATCTCGCCCTCGCCGCCGGAGCCGGTGGAAAGCGAGCCGTTGGCCATGACGAAACCGGCGACGCCGCCGCCGTGGCCATTGGGCGGGGCGAGGTGATGGATGAAGTGCTGGATCCAGGCGTAGTTGGCGTTGCCGGTGGGCGGCGTGCCGTAGCGCCAGCGCACGTCGTCGGCCAGCAGCTTGCCGGACCAGTCGGAGATGTTGAACGGCGGATTGGCAAGGATGTAATCGGCCTTGAGATCCGGATGCAGGTCGCGCAGAAAGCTGTCGGCGGGCTGTTGCCCCAAGTTGGCCTCGATGCCGCGGATGGCGAGGTTCATGTGCGCCAACCGCCAGGTGGTGGGGTTGGACTCCTGGCCGAAGATGGAGATGTCGGTCTTCTGCCCGCCGTGCGCCTGCACGAAGCTCTCGGACTGCACGAACATCCCCGCCGAACCGCAGCAGGGGTCATACACGCGGCCCTCGTAGGGTTC
>DAIAZB010000734.1 GCA_027443745.1 Thiomonas sp.
ACCAGCCTCGGATCGATCAGGTTCAGGTACTTGATCGCCGTGGTCTTGGTGATGCCAAAGGCGTTCATCAGCACCTTGGGTAGCCGCGCGCCGTTGCGGTAGGCGTTGTAAATGGCCGAAGAATACAGTTGCTCGGCGGTCACACCCGCCTTGCGCAGCCAGTAGGTCACGGCTGCGGTCGTGATGTGCTCCCCATAGCGTCGCCCCGGAAACAGGTAGGGGTTCTGATCCGCGTTGTCGAAAAGCATCAGCGCCCTGCGCTGCTCCAGCCACCGGCGAAGCACTGCGCTCACATTCGGATCCAGCGCGATTTCTGTTTTCGCCAGCGCGATGCGGTACTGGCCGTTGCGCCCCTCGACCAGATCGGACAGGCGCAGGGCCACAACCCGCGCCATCGGCTGGGCGTAGAGCATCATCAGCAGCCCCAGCAGAGCCTCGCGCAGGGTGTCATCCGACGGAGATAACCACGCCCTGAGCAGGGCAAGGTAGCGCTCCCGGCCCAGGAACACCCCTTCGGGCAGATCCTGGCGAACCGTGACCACCTTGAGCTTCGCGAACAGCTTTTCCCGGCGATTGAGATGGCGCACGAAGGCGCGGATGGATTCTTTCGATCCCCGGTGCTGCGCCTGAAACGCATCAAGGTGATTGGGCGTGATCTGCTGGATCATGGTCACACCCTGCGCATCGGCCATCTGACAGAACGTGATGGCCGCAAGCAGGTTCTGCGTCACCGTGCGCAATTTCATGCGGGAGTCCCTACCTTTCCATCCCCGCTCGCTGTAGCGGGCATGTAGGGCCAGAAGATTCGCCTGGAAGCGCTGCAGCGTGGGCGTGAACCACTGGCCTTCAACAGTCGCCAGCATCGCGGCCTGCTTTACCTGCTCCGCCGTGTCGTCCAATAGGGCGCGGGTCATTTCAGGAACGATCTGGCTTTTCACCAGGAAGCCGTAAGGCACAGCAAAGCGTCTCAGCCCGTCCCGCCCGCCCACGGTATTGAGCAGCGCTGCCGGCGTGATCTCCGACACGCGTGAAAACTCCGCGTCCAGCCGCGCAAACAGCAGGAAGTAGCGCTCGATCCGCAGCACCGCATTGTGAGGAAGCATGCGGGCCACCAAGTCCTCGCCAAACGCTAGCCAGGCATCTCTTGCCCAGGGCTGCCGCAGCAGGATGGCGCTCAGTTCAACCTTCTTGCGCACGCGATCGCGGTCGTAGCAGTCCGTGCAGCGCGCCTTGCTGAAAATGCGTCCCTCCTGGCCGCACTCCGGGCAGACAAAGGGTTGACTGCCCGTCTGCTGACAACCCTTGCAGACGGGGCGCCCATCGGGCAACTGCCCAGCAGGAGGGCGATGCCTGCGGCACACGGCGCAGCTCGCGTAGCCCCGGTTCTTGCGCCAGCATCGCGTGCAGACTCGCAGCCGCCCTGCCGAGGTGTCTACACCACTGAGGGACAGATCCATCTGTCCGCAGAGTTCGCATGCTTCGGGCTCCCGGTAAAACTTCCTGGAACAGGGCCAGCACACCGCACCATCGGGGGCCATCAGGCTCGCACGGGGTAGAGGGGTGCTGCACCGGGCGCAAGTCCGCCCCTTGGTGCGGCACGATCGGCAGAACGGCTGATCTTCATCATTGCGCTTGCGGGTGTTGCCGCCGCACTGAACGCAGGGCAGCAGCGGCACCCTGGCCGTGCATGATTTGCACAGATTCTGCCCGCCCAGCACGAGCGCCGCCTTCTCCATGCGGCGTCCGCACTGGTCGCAACGGGTTTTGGCAATACTGGGCATGGCCGTCCGGGAGGCTCGTTATTTTTTCGGAATCGGAAATGGACGCACCACCGGGCCCGCCATCTCCTCGTCGGATGCTGTAGCGGCGGCGGACTGCGCGGCACGCACGCGCTTCTTGCGCTCTTTGGGTGCAGCCGCGCCCCGATCTGGTTTGCGCTGCGCCGGGTCGAGCAAAGGCATCAGATCATTCATCGTGCAGTCGAAGACCTCGCCCAGCGTGTCCATCAGCGCGGTCTTGACCTGCACTGGGCGGTTGTAAATGATGCGCGAGACTTGCGAACTGGTGATCTCGTATCCCCTCTCTGCAAGCAGCCGTTGCAGCTCGGTGCCGGTGCGGATCTTGCACTCCCCCATCAGGGCGGCAAGCCGCCAGCCATAGCGTTGTGGATGCTGTGAATCCGTCATGGTGAGTTCTCCGGGTCTTGTTTGAGTGCTTCCGCGATTTCGCGGGCGATGACATCGCTGATTTCTTCGTCAACGAATTTGTCGGGAATGTGCATGTAGCCCTGCGTGACAGCCGCATTGCTGTGGCCATGCTTGCGGCGCACGGCCTCTGTAGAAAAGCGCAGGGCCTCATGGGTCACGCTGGAATGCCGCAGACAGTGGGGCGTCAGCCCCAGTCCGTCCAGCCCGCAGATCTGCAGGCATTTCTGGAAACGCGCCTCGGCGCTGGAAATGACCAGCCGCCGCCCGCGCTCGGACAGGAACAGCGCAGGCTCATTGGGGTCGGCGTAGCGCAGGAACTCCGGGCGCACCTTCTGGATGTACCAGTCCATCATCGCGGGAAGATCATGATGCGTCACCGGGACGGCGCGAAAGCGCGGCCCGCTGCCCCGGCTGCCCTTGCCCCAGACATGGATGAATCCGAATGCCCCAAGTGCAGGTTGATTCGGGTTGGGTTCAAACGAGGTGACGTTCAGACCCAGCGCCTCGGAGATGCGTAGCCCGCCCGTATAGATCAGGTAGAACAGGGCGTTGTCCCGGCGCAGCGGGTTGAAGTCCTTGCCATGAAACCGGCCTGCTTCAAGCGACGCCTTGCGGATGCCCTCGAAGAACCGATCGATCTCCGAATGAGTCAGCGCCCGGCGTTCGTGCTGGGTGGAACGCTCGTTCTCGACGTTGTGCGGGATGCAGTTCTCGTCGTTGCAGATCTGGCACGGCTCCTTGCCGTACAGCCTGCGGATGTCGTTGCGGAACTTGACGTTGCCGGTCAGGTAGTCCAGAAAGACGCGGATCGCGCCCTGGTAGTGTCGTTGGCTGGATACCTGCAGCTTGCGGTCATGGGCCAGATGCTGACACCAGGCATCGAAGGCGTCTTCCGTCCACGCCCACGGCGGTAGCGCGCTATGCGCCGTGAAATCCCGCACGATGCTGGCATCCCGCGTGACGGATTTGATGTGATGCCGCAACGCCCCGGTACGCCGCTGCACCCACGCTGCCACGATCTCATCGAACAGGCGCTGATCGTCCGGCGCCAGCACGGAGGCTGGCGGCGAAGCAACAACACTGCGGATCGAAGAACGGGCCATGGCGAAAATCGAAAAAACGGAAATCTGGAAATTCCAATATGGCAGGCGCAACAGGTGCGCTATGCATTCACACTATACGTCATTCACGCATACAATGCAACTTCAACGCATTGTTGTCAAAAGAAAGGCGACAGATGCGGAATGCTTGCAATCCCTTGATTAAAAAAGGCTTGCGCAACTCCAATGGAATCCCCAATGATGGGGCGTTCTGCGCATCAAACGCCCGCAACACGCAAGTAATGCGGCTTCCGATTTCTTGAAATGTCACATCAGATCATGGAGTTACACGCCTTGAAAGGCATCTTTGAAGCCCTTATTGGCAAAATTGGAACTTCGGCAGCTCATCCAGAAACAGCACGCCGTGGTGCGCCAGTGAAATCTCGCCTGGGCGCGGATGCGAGCCGCCGCCAACCAGCGCCACCGCCGAGGCGGTGTGGTGTGGCGCGCGAAACGGCCGCCGCCGCCAGTGCGCGAGCTGGATGTCCTGCCCGGCCACCGAATACACGGCCAGGGTTTCCAGCGCCTCGGACGCGCGCAGCGGCGGCAGAATG
>DAIAZB010000735.1 GCA_027443745.1 Thiomonas sp.
AGGCGATTGCAGCGGTTGTCGCGGTTGGCGCGCAGGATCGCGGGAACCTCGGGTAGCGACGTGCGTACCGCACCCAGCGGTAGTGCATGGCCGGGAATCCAGCCGGCTTCGGCACGCAGGCCGCGGGCATCGCCGGCGAACAATGCCTCGGCCACGACCGCCTTGCCGGCGCCCAGCGCGCAGACCACACCTAGCGCGTTGAGATAGGTTGCGCTCATGCCGGTTTACGCGCGGCCACGTTCACCAGGGTCTCCTCGCGCTGGCCGGGTGGCGGCGGGGCGCGCAGGCCCCAGCGTTCGAGCAGGCCGAAATCCTTCGCGCGGCTCCACCATAGGTAGGGCAGTGAGACGTTGGCATCGCCGAACTGGAAGCCCTGCCTGCGTAGCATGTCGAGATACTCGTCGGCGCTTTTCTGCACGTGCATTGGATGGCGGAAGAACCAGCGGATCACCCAGGTGTCGATGTAGGCCTTGGTGGATTCGGCAAACAATAGCCAGCCGCCGGGCTTCAGCACGCGCCAGAACTCGGTCAGCGCCTGCTCTTGCTCGACCAGGTGATGGAAAGTTTGGTGGCAAAACAGCACGTCCACGCAGGCATCGGGCAGATCGATACGCGCGCAGTCGGCGGCCATGAACTCCACGGCGATGCCTTCGCGTCGGGCTTCGGCATCGGCGCGGTGCAGGCTGTGCGAATCGGCATCCAGCCCGATCAGCCGGTCCGGTGCGAACGCCCTGCGCAGTAGGCGAAACGACTTGCCCTGGCCGCAGCCGGCATCCAGCAGCACGCCACCGCGCGGCAGCGGTTCACCGATCAGTCGCTTTAGGTCGTTTATCGCCACGCGAAGTACGTGGTGCTGCCAGGTGCGGGTGGCAAGGAAGCGGAAACCGATGCGGGTTTCCTCAACGTAAGTCGGGCTGGCGTAGGGCATGGGCTCTTACTGAGGAGTGCGGCCATGGATGACCGCCCATTTGATTCTCGCGATCAAGGATGATCGCCGGAAATGCAGCTGGAAATACAGGCCTCCACAGCGCTCACCATCACGGGCGGCGAAACCAGCTGCATCACGCGGTCCGCCAGTCGCACCGCCACCTGCACGGTGCTGGCGCGGGTGACACGTTCGCCACTGGCCGCATCGGTGATCAGGTAATGGATCTTCAGGCGGTTCTCCCATTCCACCAAGTCGGCACGTATCCGCAGGCGCTGGCCGAAACGTGCGGCGTGCGCGTAGCGCAACTGCACGTCGATCACCGGCCACACGTAGCCCGCCGCCTTCATCTGCGCGTAGTTGTGCCCAATGCGATCGAGCAGCGCACAGCGGGCGATCTCCAGGTACTTCACGTAGTGGCCGTGCCATACCACCTCCATCGAGTCGACGTCGAAGAAAGGCACCACGACCTCGACCTCCGCATGCAGTACGCCACGGCTACGCATCGGCGACATTCCAGTACGGGTAAAAGTTGAACCATTGCTGTGGCGCCAGCAGGCACCATTCGGCGAGGCGGTCGGCGTAGCGCTGCGCCCATTCGGCGATAGCGTCGTCGCGCCGGCCGCGCGCCCACGCGGGCGCATCGAGGAAGCGTTCCAGTCGGATCTCGTAGCGACCTTCGCGCTTGATGCAGCACATCAGGTTCACCGGACAGCCCAGCAGCCCGGCCAGCAGCCACGGCCCCTG
>DAIAZB010000736.1 GCA_027443745.1 Thiomonas sp.
GGCCGAAATTGCCCGCCGTCTGCAGAACGCCGACACCGCCTCCATCGAGGCGCGCACGATTGCCAAGCAGTCGGCCGAGGCCTCGCGCGAACTGACGGCCAGAGTGGCCGTGCTGGAGTCGCGCGAACAAGATCTGGTGGCCCAGCGTCAAGCGCTGCAGCAGATCTACCAGGACTTCGCCAAGAGCCGCGATGATGCCTTTCTCGGCCAGACCGCCGAACTCATCGCGCTGGCGCAGCAGCAGGCCGAACTCACCGGTAGCCTGAGCCCGCTGGTGAGCACGCTGGAGTCGTCCGTGGCGCGACTCAAGCGCGCCAGCAACCCGCGCGCCATCATGGTGTTGCGCGCCGTGCAACAGGATCTGAGCCGGCTCAAGAGCAGCGTCGCGCCCGATGTCCCCGCCGCCGCGCAGCGCCTGGACGCGTTGGCCGCCCTGGTCGATCAGCTGCAGCCCCTGTCTTCGGCTGCGCCGCTGCAAGGCATGGCCGCCGGGCAGGCGGCGATGAACGCCCAGCAGGGCGCATGGGGGCCGAACTGGGCGCCGTGGCTGGGTCGCTGGACGCATGCCGCATGGGAGCAGGTGCGCCAACTCGTCAGCATCACCAAGGTCGATCATCCCCATGCGCTGCTGATGGCGCCGACACAGACCGATTTCCTGCGTGAGAACCTCAAATTGCGGGTTCTCAACGCCCGGCTTGACCTGCTGTCGCGCAACGCCTCGGGCTACAAGTCCGACATGCGCAACATCGAGCAGGCGCTGCGCGACAGCTTCAACCTGCGCCAGCCGCGCACCCAAACCGCCATGGCCCTGGCGCGGCAGGCGGGGCAAATCGATCTTGCTGCCCAGCCTGCCACCAACCTGCAATCGCTCGCGGTGCTGGCCACCCTCGGCTTGGGGAGCAACTGATGCGCTGGCTTGCCTGGGTGGTTGCACTGGCGCTAGCCGCGGCGCTGCTGGCCATGGCGGCCAGCGGCAGGCCCGGCAATGTGGCGATCCTGGTGCCGCCGTACCGCATCGACCTGTCGCTCAACCTGGCCGTGCTCTTGCTGCTGCTCGGCTTCGTCCTGTTCTACATCGCCATCCGTGCCTTCAGCCTCCTGCTCGGTCTGCCCCGCGCTGCGGCCCTGTTTCGCTCGCGACGGCGCATGCAGGTGGCGGCCGCGGCGCTGCACGAGTCGATCATGCATCTGCTGGGAGGGCGCTTTCGCCGCGCCGAGCGGGCGGCCGGCAAGGCTTCGGAAGTGGAGGCTTTCAAGCCCGGCGCGCTGCTGACTGCGGCACAGGCAGCGCAAGCGATGCAGGCCTATGAACGGCGCGATGCTTATCTTCAGGCCTTGCCTGGCCCGGCGCGCGAGACCGGCACGTTGATGCAGGCCGACTGGCAGATCGAGGCGCGCGACGCTCAAGCCGCGCAGCTGGCCCTGCGCAGACTTTCCGGCGGCATGCAGCGTCGCACCCAGACCATGCGCCTTGCCCTGTCGGCCGCGCGCGCGCTGCACGATCACGCCGAAGTCTTGCGCCTGGCCACCACACTGCGCAAGCATCATGGGCTGCACCCCACAGCGGCCCAGGCCATGATGCACGGTGCGGCGCTCGGCCTCATCCGCCAGGCCAACCACGACGCCGAGTCTCTGGACGTCCTGTGGAGGTCCTTCGACCCGGCCTTGCGACACGATCCTCAAATTGCCGTGGCAGGCGCTCGCGGTCTGTCCGCGGCCGGCCAGGCACAGCAGGCTCGCGCCCTGCTGGTCGAGGCTCTGCGCGCTCCCGGCGCCGAACCCGCGGCGTTGATGCCCGCGCTGCGCGGCATGCTCGCCGGCATCGACGCCCATTTCGTGGCCCAGGCCGAAGCCTGGATCGATCGCTGGCCGCAGGAAGCCCAGGCCTTGTTCCTTGCAGCGCGTGCCTGCGCCGAACTGGAGCTCTGGGGCAAGGCGCAACAGTATCTGCACAAGGCGTTGGAGCTGTGTCAGCCCGATGAACGCCGCCTGCGCGGGGCCATCCACGCGGCCTTGGCGCGTTTGCAGGAGCGCATCGAGCGAGAAGACCAGGCCGGACGGCATTGGCGATTGGCGGCGATGGACCTCACCAGCGACGACTCCGCTGCGAACAGTGGCGCCTGAGGTGCTGCGGGCCCCGCTGCGGCGCTGGTTCGCCGTCCTGCTTCAGGAGCGTCTGCTGCTCATTTTCGGCCTGCTCGCACTGGTGCTCGGAGTGGTCGATCCGCGCCCCTGGAGCCACTACCGTGGCTGGCTCGACCTTCCCACCCTGTTGGGGCTGGTGGCCTTGCTCGTGAGCATCGAGGCCATACGCAGCAGCGGCTATGTTCAGCAGGCAGCGCGGGCTCTGACCCGGCGCATGCACAGCCTGCGCGGACTGGCACTGCTGCTGGTGAGCGCCGCCGCTTTGCTGTCGATGCTGCTGACCAATGACGTCAGCCTGTTCCTGCTCGTGCCCCTCACCGTGGCGCTCGGCGCCGAAGCCGAGATCCCGGTGCTCAGGCTGGTGATCTTCGAGGCGCTGGCGGTCAATGCCGGCTCCACCCTGAGCCCCATCGGCAATCCGCAGAACCTGCTGCTGTGGCAGCGTTCGAGCTTGTCGATGCTCGAGTTCCTCGCTGCCATGGCTCCCGCTTTCCTGGTGATGGCGGCCTTGCTGCTGGCCCTGACCTGGTTTGCATTTCCCGTCCGAGCCTTGCGACTGGGTGCAAGCGATGCGGCGTCCGCGCCGGGGTCGGCGCGCGATCCCGAGCCCACACGCCCCTTGCTCGGCGCGGTCGCGGGCCTGCTGCTCGCAGCCACCGTGGTTTTGCCCCAGGAGGGTCGCGCCTCGCTGGCTTGCGGCGCGGTGCTGGCGGTTTTCGCGTTGGTTGACCGCAACGTGCTGAAGCGCGTCGACTGGCTGCTGCTGGCAACGTTTGCGGCCATGTTCCTGGGGTTGGGGCATTTGGCGCAATGGCCTCCGGTGCAGGCGCTGGTGCAGGCCCTGGACTGGAAGCAGGCCTGGGTGATGTTTCTGGGCGGCACGCTGCTGTCGCAGGTCATCAGCAACGTGCCCACCGCCGTGCTGCTATCGCACTACACCACAGACTACACCGCGCTGGCCGTGGCCGTGAACGTTGGCGGCTTTGGCCTGGGCATCGGTTCTCTGGCCAACTTGATTGCGCTGCGCCTGGAAGGCAGCCAGGGCGCGCTTGCAGCCTTCCACCGCACCAGCGTTCCATTCCTGTTGGTTTGTGCGCCACTGGTCTGGCTGGCGCAGCACGCCCTGGCCTGACGGCGGGCCCGTATCGTCGGGCTGCCCACAGGCCTGGCTTGCGGGGTGGGCCCCATGCCTTGCGCAGCAGCTCGCAGCCAGCAGGCGCAGCCAGTCGAGGTTGTGGGTCGATGTCTCCAGCGCAGGCAACAGGCACATGTCAGAATGCTGCTTTGCGCTGGACTGGGTCCAGCGGCGACCGCGCTGCCACATCCCCCGGGATTGCGCCGCCACGCTGGGCGGACCACGTGCAGGCCATACGGAGATGCCATGCCCTACCTCACCCTCGAACAAACCGTCGGCAACACCCCCCTGGTGCAACTGCAGCGCATCGCCGGCGCGGACAACGCGCGGCGTGGCAACGTCATTCTCGGCAAGCTCGAAGGCAACAACCCCGCAGGCTCGGTGAAAGATCGCCCGGCGCTGTCGATGATCCGCCGGGCGCAGGAGCGCGGCCAGATCAAGCCGGGCGACGTGCTGATCGAGGCCACCTCCGGCAACACCGGCATCGCCCTGGCCATGGCTGCCGCCATCCTCGGCTACCGCATGGTCCTCGTCATGCCCGAAGACCTGAGCATCGAACGCGCCCAGACCATGAAAGCCTATGGTGCCGAACTCCTTCTCACTCCCAAGGCCGGCGGCATGGAGTACGCCCGGGATCTGGCCGAGCAGATGCAGCGCGACGGCAAGGGCTTGATGCTCGACCAGTTCGCCAACGCCGACAACCCGCGCATTCATTTCGAGACCACCGGCCCTGAAATCTGGCGCGATACCGAAGGCCGCATCACCCATTTCGTCAGTGCCATGGGCACCACCGGCACCATCACCGGCGTGTCACGCTATCTCAAGACCCGGAACGAGGCCGTGCAGATCATCGGTGCCCAGCCCGACGAGGGCTCGCGCATTCCCGGCATTCGCAAATGGCCGCAGGAATACCTGCCCAAGATTTACGAGCCGCAGCGCGTGGATCGGCTGGAGTACGTCAGCCAGAGCGCGGCCGAAAGCATGGCGCGCAAACTCGCGCGGGAAGAGGGTTTGTTCTGCGGCATCAGCGCCGCCGGCGCCTGTGAAGTCGCACTGCGCATCGCCCGCGAGGTGGACAACGCCACCATCGTGTTCATCGTCTGCGATCGCGGCGACCGCTATCTGAGCACCGGGGTGTTTCCGGCATAGCGTGTGATCTCGACGTTGCACTGAAAGCTTGGGGCGTCCAAGGCGTAGGGGCCGTCGCGCCCGCCATCAACTGAGCGGTCAAGCCCAATTTGCTGCGAAAGTTGGTCTGCCCTCCAGACAGCGGTCGAACAGCGGAACTTGCCTTGCAGTGTGGCAGTTTTACTCAGCTCATTCTTCCGCAACCAGCCCGCGAAAGCCGCAATGTTTCACGGCCGGAGGCGCCAGAGATTGCGTGCGGGATCCAGCGCCAACTTTGATGTGTATCAGCCTGCGATGGAATTGGGACCCTAAACTAGCATTAAAAATACCGCTTAATGCTTTGACTTTTACCAGCACATTTGCATGGAACTGACAACACGCGAATTGTGAAAGGACGTGTCTCCGGAGCGCCCTACTGGGGTTGGCGAGTGGATCTTCTACGCCCTCATCCCAACGCAAAAATGCTGAGGCGAGCAGCGGCTCACCCGTGATCCGGAGGGTCTGATGGTCAATATCTATGCGGGCATGATTGCGATGGTTGGAATTTTTCTGATCATGGGTATCGGTTTTTTTGTCATTTCCCAAAGCACGGCAGACGAAGATGCCGCGAAGGTGACCCGCAGTGTCTACCGGGTGCGGAAATATTGGTTTTTCGCGCTCACGCTGATCCTCCTCGTCATTCTTGGCTTCACGATGCCGCGTGCCCCGAATCTCGATCGGTTCAGGGAAGCACCGCAGGC
>DAIAZB010000737.1 GCA_027443745.1 Thiomonas sp.
GGCGTGGCCTCGAGCGACGCCACCAACATCCAGGCCAGCATCCGTCGTGATGGCGATCAGTACGTCATCAACGGCCGCAAGTGGTGGACTTCGGGCGCCAACGATCCGCGTTGCAAGGTGCTGATCTTCATGGGCAAGACCGACGCTGCCAACCCCGACCGCCATCGCCAGCAATCGATGATCCTGGTGCCGATGGACACGCCCGGCGTGCATGTGCTGCGCCATCTGCCGGTGTTCGGCTACGACGATGCGCCGCATGGCCACGCCGAGATCCAGTTCACCGAGGTGCGCGTGCCGGTGGGCAACATGCTGCTGGGCGAGGGCAGGGGGTTCGAGATCGCGCAAGGGCGCCTCGGGCCCGGTCGTATCCACCATTGCATGCGGCTCATCGGTCTGGCCGAACGGGCGTTGGAGTCCATGTGCCAACGGGCGCTGGCACGCACTGCGTTTGGCCGGCCGGTTGCCGACCAGGGGGTGACGCGCGAGCGCATCGCCAATGCCCGTCTGCTGATCGACCAGGCGCGCCTGCTGGTGCTCAAGGCCGCCGACATGATGGACCGCGCCGGCAACAAGGTGGCGCGCAAGGACATCGCCATGATCAAGGTCGTCGCCCCGAACATGGCCTGCCAGGTGATCGACTGGGCGATGCAGGTGCATGGCGGCGGCGGCGTCAGCGACGACTTCGGCCTGGCCTATGCCTACGCCAACGCCCGCACTCTGCGCTTTGCCGACGGCCCCGACGAGGTACACCGCAACCAGATCGCGCAGTTGGAACTGGAGCGCTACCGTCCGCGGCCTTGAAGGCCGTCCGAACGGCCTTGCATGTCGCCAGGCCGACCACTGCAAAACAGGAGACATGCCATGAACATGCGCCATCTGAGGTTTTGGCCCAAGGGCGTGCCGCATCACATCACCATCCCGGACACCAACCTGTTTTTCAATGCCGAGGTCTCCGCGGCACGTTACCCGGACAAGCCCTACCTGATTTTCTACGACAAGGCTTTGAGCTTCGGCGAGTTCAAGCGCCAGGCTGAGACGATTGCCGGTTTTCTGCAGCAGCGTTGCGGTGTGAAGACCGGCGACCGGGTTCTTCTGGACATGCAGAACAGCCCGCAATTCGTACTGGCCTATTACGGCATCCTGCGTGCCGGGGCGGTGGTGGTGCCCATCAACCCGATGAACCTGACGCTGGAACTCGCCCATTATGTCGAAGACTGTGGCGCCACGGTGGCCTTCGTCGGCCAGGAACTGTTTGCGCAGATGCGGCCGCTGCTGGGCAAGGGGCTGAATCGGATCATCGTCGCCGCCTACAGCGACTACATCGCCAGCGCACCGAGTATCAACGTGCCGCCATTCGCCTCGGCGCCGCGCGAGAATCTCCGTGAACCTGGAGTGACGCTCTGGGTGGACATGCTGGAGCAGCAGCACAGGTCAACCCCGCTGACCACCGGGCCGGACGACCTCTGCGTCATGCCCTACACCTCCGGCACCACCGGCAAACCCAAAGGTTGCATGCACACCCACCGCAGCGTGATGAGCACGGTGGCCGGCAGCACCGAATGGCTGCACATGCCCAAGGACACCGTGGCGCTAGCGGTCCTGCCGTTTTTCCATGTCACCGCCATGCAGGGCGGCATGAACGCCTCGCTCTACAACGGCAACACCATGGTGCTGTTGCCGCGTTGGGACCGTGAAGCCGCGGCGGAATGCGTGCAACGCTACAAGGTAGGAACGTGGCAGGCGATCGCAGCCATGGTCGTGGATTTCCTGATGAATCCGCGCATCGAAGACTATGACCTCTCCAGTGTCTGGAATATGAGCGGGGGAGGGGCTGCCATGCCCGAAGCCGTGGCGCAAAAGCTGCATGACCTCTGCGGCATCACCTACATCGAGGGCTATGGCATGACGGAAACCATGGCGCCGACGCATGTGAACCCCGTGCATCGACCCAAGCAGCAATGTCTTGGTGTTCCGATTTTCGACGTCGATGCCCGCATCATCGACCCGCAGACCCTGCGCGAATTGCCACAGGGAGAAGTCGGCGAAATCATCGTTCACGGGCCACAGGTGATGCAGGGTTACTGGAAGCAGCCTCAAGCGACGGAGCAAGCCTTCATCATGCTCGACGGCACGCGTTTCCTGCGCACCGGTGATCTGGGCCGTGTGGATGACGAGGGCTATTTCTTCATGGTCGACAGACTCAAGCGCATGATCAACGCTTCGGGCTACAAGGTCTGGCCGGCCGAGGTGGAAACCATGATGTACCGGCACCCGGACATTACCGAGGCTTGCGTCGTGGCCGCGCTGGACAGCAAGCGCGGCGAAACGGTCAAGGCCTATGTGGTGCTCAAGCCCGATGCGCGTGGCCGTGTCAGCGAACAGGACATCGTCGCGTGGGCACATGCGCAGATGGCGTCGTACAAAAGCCCTCGAATCGTGGAGTTCGTCGAGAGCCTGCCCAAGTCCGGCACGGGCAAGGTGCAATGGCGTGCCTTGCAGGAGAGGGAGGCAGCGCGGCAGACCCATTCGACAGCCTGAACTGTC